>CAOJDP010000011.1 GCA_948433085.1 uncultured Caryophanales bacterium | reverse complement strand
TCTGTGCCTATAGTAATGGACAAGTAGTAGCGTCATTCAATTACACAGGAGGAGTTCAAGGCTTTACTACACCATGCAATGGTACTTACAAACTTGAAGTTTGGGGTGGTCAAGGTGGAAATGGTGGAGGAAGCAATGTCATTTCTGCTGTTGGTGGGAATGGCGGATATGCTTATGGAAATAAAACCTTATCATCAGGCACTGCTTTATATATTGCAGTCGGCGGTGGCTCTGGAAATAACTATAATGGGGGTGGTGCTCGTACCAATAGTGGGGGAAATGGTGGAGGAGCAACCCATATAGCCACAACCAATCGTGGAGTTTTAGCCAATTATAACGGTTATCGCGGTGAAGTAATCATGGTTGCTGGAGGCGGCGGCGGAGGCGGCGGCTGGGCTGTTTCTGGTAGCATAGTCATGAATGGAGGCCCTGGTGGTGGTAGAAATGGGGGAAATGGGTCAATAAACGTTGATTGGTTGGTAGGGTTCGGTGGCTCACAATCTAGTGGGGGATGTGGCCCTCATGATTATGATGGATATGGCGCAAAATGTGGCTCATTTGGTACTGGCGGATCTAGCCCTTTATATAGTGGAGCCGGCGGAGGCGGCGGCTGGTATGGCGGCGGCTCTGGAGGTAACTATAACGGATCTACACCAGGTGGAGGTGGATCTGGCTATATCAATACCTCACAACTAATATCAGGAACAACTGGAATGCAAACAGGTAGACGTTCAGGGAATGGATATGCGCAAATTACCTTAGTGTCAGTATCTGGCTAAACAATCATATAGGGTACAAAATTGAAGGAGCTGAGTAGAAATGAAAAATTTTACTTGGCTCCTTTTTTATCATACATAGTTAGCCAATATAAGTGCATCAATTTAAAAATAGCTAAGTTGTGTATTTACTATTTTCTTGCAGCTATTGACGTAAATAAGGAGATTCCATATAATAAATGTGAATCAAAATCATTCTATAAATCTTGAAATGAGACATTTTTTATACAATCAAATTGTTTGGAGTGATAAAATGAAATCAAAAAAAGTATTTTATATAGTATCCTTTTTGACTCCAATTATAATACTAAGTTGTTATATAGGATTTGTTCATGGTAATTTAAAATCATTTTTAATAAATGATTTCAATGAACAATACATCTTTTTATTCGATTATTGGAAGCAAATCTTAAATGGAACACAATCAATTTTTTATTCGTTTCAAATCGGATTGGGAGAAAGTTTTCTTGGGACATATGCTTATTATTTAGCAAGCCCTCTCAATTGGCTATTTTTGATGATCCCCCCAAAATCAGTTATATCATTTGCTTCTATTTTAATACTATTTAAAATTGGAGTATGTAGCTTAAACATGTTTATCTATTTAAAAAATACAAATAAGAATAAGGAATCTATCAATCTTGTATTCGCTATTTGTTATGCACTTATGGGTTTTAATATTACATACTATTTTAATACGATGTGGCTAGATATCGTATTATGGACTCCACTTGTCATATTAGGAATCGAAAAATTGATGCAAAAAGGAGATTGGAAATTATATAGTATTACTTTATTTATCAGTATCATTTCACAATATTATATGGCTTTTATGCTATGTATATTTTGTGTACTTTATTTTTTCTATAAATCATATAGTATAAATCAGTGCAACAGAAAAACAATCAAAAAATTTATCGCAACCTCTTTACTTACTGGTCTGCTTACTTCTTTTTTCACCGTTCCTATCATATTTCACTTGATGAATGTATATAGAGATAATATGAGTAATAATATTGGTTTTATTGAGAAATTATCCCATTTATTGATGTCCCTTGGCATTCGAAGGCAAACTGTAGCGCTAGACTATAATGCACCACTTTTCTATTGTGGCTTAATCCAATTTGTATTGTGCCTTAATTGTCTTCTATTTGAAAAAAATAAAAGAAAAAAAAGAGCAATGTTAACTGTAATGGTATTTTTTGTACTTAGCATATTACTCGATGATTTAATTCTGTTTTGGCATGGAGGTAGTTATCCATATGGATTACTATATCGTTTTAGTTTTTTAATTTCATTTTTCCTAATTTCAATTTCCGCAGCGCATTATCAGCAATACCAGCCTTTTACAAAAAAACAACAATTGTGGATTCTAGGAGGTTATCTTTTTTTACTATTCCTTGGGTATCAATTAAACGGAGAAATCCACTTTCCTATAATTCTTATAAATGTTGTATTTTTTATTTCCAACCTTCTATTGCTCAATATTCATTATTATCAAAAAAATAAAATCCATGAAGGAGCCATTATTGTATTTGTATTGTTAGAACTTATATTTTTTATAAAATGCAATTTTGCCATTAACGAGAATCTGCGTACAGAAGTGCAGACAACATTAAATAATAATCGTTTAGAACTATATGATTATATGAAAAATATTGGCGACAATACCTATCGAATGGATGGCAATCCTATTTATTATGATAATGAATTACTACCTATTTCAAAAGGAAATGTTACATTGTTTCTTTCTAGTAATAATCAAAAAAGTTTTGCATTTTTAAATAATAGTGGGTATTATGCAACAAGTTCTTACGTATTATATAACCAGGCAAATTATTTTATGAATTCTTTGCTTGGCGTACGATATTGGTATGGTAATCCACATCATCCAATTGTCCATCAATTATTGGGTGTAAAAAAAATAAATAATAAGCAAGTTCCAATTTATGAAAATCCATATGCACTCTCTTTTGGTTACATGGTAAACGAAAACAGAAATATCTCGTATCAAAATGATCCTTTTCAATATCAAAATGAAATAACAGAAGCAATTTTAGGGGAAGCAATATTTACACCATTGAAAATGAAAAAAATAGAAAATAATACATACGAAATCGAATCAGATGCGAATGATTTGATTTATATGTATATAGAATCCGAAGCGAAACTTGAGTTCTACGATATATATGCAAATATCTATGTAAACGATATTTTGGTACAATCAGAAAATGTAATGGAAACAATTTTTACAATACAACATAAGCATCCAAACGAAAAAATTAAAATGCAAATCGAATACTTAACAAAATTGGATTACGAGCCAAAAATATATGCCTATAAAGAAGATAGTAAGCATAATTTGCAATTGTTAAAGCAACTTCAACAAAAACAATTGCAAGAGGTAAAGATAGAAAAAAATAAACTAAAAGGGATAATCGAAACCAATCAAGATGGATTGTTAATGTTAACCATTCCTTATGAAAAAGGCTTTACAGTTTTTGTGGATGGACATAAAACAAGATATGAAGAAATGTATCATACATTTATTGGAATTCCTTTAGAAAAAGGAAAACATACCATTATAATTCAATATGAAAAACCATATGGTGGAATTCTAGGTTTAGGAATTTCCATAGGAACAATGATATGGATTGCGGGATATCAAATTTTTTCAAAAAAAATATTATATGTAAAAAAAAGTAAAGTATAGGGAATTTATTTGATAAATCAACCAATTCGTGTTATACTATAAATGTAAAATTGCATAAGAGGTGGTGATATCGATGAAAGAAGCAGCAGGAGAAGCAAATATGACAGTTGTAACCATTATATTAATTGGTATTATTGTTGCAGTTGTTACCCCAATTGTTACAACTATGATGAATAATACAAGTAAAAGAAGCGCATGCCAAAATGACGGTGGTTATTGGGAAAATGGGCAATGTAAAAACAGTAATACAATATCATAGGGTGGTGTAAATATGAGAGAGGCAATTGGAAGCACATTTCTTTATAATATTATAATTGTGTTTATTGTTGTGACTTTTGCGTTTTTATCAGCAACCATCAGTTATATGAAAGCGTTTAAGGTAAATGGGGCAATCGCAAAATCACTAGAAAGATTTGAAGGGTATAACACATTGTCTGCACAAGAAATTGAGAATTCATTAATTACTTTAGGATATCGTAATAATTTAAAAGGAAATTTGAATTGTCCAGAGCGTACCCATAAAGGAAAAAGATATTCTCCAATTTTAGATTTCACAACAAATTATAAATACTGCATATATGAATATCCAAAAGAAAATGGATACTTTATATATGGAATACTTACCTATATTAATATGGATATTCCAATTGCAAGTGGAACCTTTTCACTACCTGTTTATTCAGAAACAGAGCGTATTTATGAGTTTAATCAAAAGTAAGATGGTGATCAGATGAAAGAATCCATAGCAAATGCCTTTATATCAAATCTTGTAATTGTTTTTATAATCATATTTATATTTTTTTTCGCAGGCTCATTAACCTATACGAAGGCTTTTAAAGTAAAAAACCGAATTGTAGACATCATTGAAAAATATGAAAAATTTGATTCAGTTACAGTGGATGAAATTGCATCTACATTGGGTGAAATGGGCTATCGTGTAAACGTGGGAAATAAGGGATGTCCAATGCGTAAGGAAAAAGAATCTCTTACATTAAATACCAATACCTATCGTTATTGTGTTTATGAGTATAGCACAACCAAAGGGACTTATTATGGCGTTGCAGCTTATATGTATTTTGATTTTCCAATTATTGGTCAGTCGTTAGAACTTCCTGTATATGGAGAAACAAAAATAATGGGTATATTAAGATAAAAAGGGAGGAATCAATCTAATGAATGTAATTATTGCAAACAAACAAAAAGATTTATTACAAAATTTAGAGATTGATGTAATAAAAACTTTGGAAGGTGAATTTGATGTAGATGATCTTATTTCTCAATTTCAAAATTTCTTCTTTCAAAGAATGATTATTGATATTACAGCACTTAAGAATCATAAAGATATCAGAACGTTACAAAGACTGTCAATTACACTAGATATGGATAAAATCATATTGTTATTAGATGATTCTGAAGAAAGTAATTCTAATGATTATTTATCAAAATTAATTTCAATGGGGATTTATAATTTTAGTAAAAATTTAGAAGGCATTATTTATTTATATAACAATCCAAATACCTATCGTGATGTTGCACATATCCATCAATTGGATACTAATGCAGTAGAAAATGTTGTGACAGAAAAATATGAAGAAGTAGAATTAACTGTTCAACAAAAAATAATAGGTGTAAAAAATATTACAAAGCAATCTGGAGCAACTACATTAATTTATATGATGGTAAAACAATTGGAAAAAAATTATTCTGTAGTAGCACTTGAAGTAAATAAAAGTGATTTCCGATACTTTAATTCTAAAAAATTAATATCTGTACCTAATACAGACATTGGAAATGCAATTGCAAAATATAGTGGGTATAATGTAATCTTAGTAGACATAAATGATAGTAAAGAAGCAGAAAAACTTTGTACCGAGATTCTTTATTTAGTGGAGCCATCTATTATCAAATTGAATAAATTGATGCTGATTAATAGCAATGCATTTAAAGAATTGCGTGGCAAAAAAATTATTCTAAATCAAAGTTTATTAAATTCTAAAGATGTTCTTGACTTTGAATATGAATCAGGTGCAAAAGTGTACTATAATATGCCACCATTGGACGAGCGTGAAAAAAGTATACATGCATTAAATTTGTTACTCGTTCGATTAGGCTTTAAAAAACAACAAACACAAGAACAAGAAAAGAAAAATAGTATTTTGGGCTTATTTGGTAAATAAAAAGTTGACAATAATAGAAAAAAGAGATATTATATCCGTAAAGCAAATCGCTTTATGGAATTAGGAGGTTTTAGATATGTTAAATGTATTAGATATGGTGCAATGTGGAGGTTTACCACAAATGGACAGTATTATTCCAGGTACTGTGCATCTCGTAGTAACCCTTATTAAAATTGCTGTTCCAATTTTATTGGTTATCTTTGGAATGCTAGATCTTGGTAAAGCTATTATGTCCAATGATGAAAAGGAAATGAAAGGTGCTCAAGGTAAATTCATTAAGCGTATATTATATGCAATATTGATTTTCTTTGTCATTGCGATTGTTCAATGGATAATTGCCCTTGTAGATGAGACAGATAATAAAGTAAGTGGATGTTTTAACTGCTTTGTAAATGGAGACTGTACAGCAGCAAACGTTGAAGAATAGTATTAAAAATGCAAAAGTGATAAGATTTTATATCGTGTTGCTTTTTTTTATGCTATAATAAATGTGTAAAAAATTAATTATGGGTGATTTTATGCGAAGAAAAGTAAAAAATTTATTTGTAATAACAAGTATAATTGCGATTCTTTTTATATGTGATATAAGAGTAATTATGGCAGAGAACGGTCTACAACCAGGTACAGGTGCATTTCTACCTGGTGCTCCAATTTGGATTGAACGTATGCATGTTCAAATAGACAGTATGGCAGATTATAGTTGTAGCTTTGATGAAAGTTTAGGTGCTGGAATATTGGAGAATAAGTTTCTAGGGGCTATAATAAATGGAATACAGAATGTTGCATCAATACGAGATATAGTATCAAAGATTTCTAGGGAATCCGTTTTGGATAATGTAATCAATACATGTGTACCATATGTGAAAAATCAATTAAAAAATTTGGAGTCATTTGAAATAAGACTTCAAGAAATGGTAGATAAAAATGAAATTGCGAGTAATGATTCAGAATTTAAAAGTATAAAAAAAAGGATTGAAGATGCAAAAACTTATTTTGAAACAGAATCTGAACGCTTACATAATGTAATTGATAAATTGTATCATGGATATCCAGTTGAAGATGTTATATTTGCATATTATAATGGATTTGTGAAGCCACCTATCATACAAACAGTTTATGATAAAAAAGCATGTACAATTTTAGGCAAAAAAGTCACACCAATCATAAAATGGATTGTAGACTTAATACAAATTTCAATCCCAGTGATTATAGTGATTATGACGTCTATAGATTTTACCAGTGTTGTATTGAATGGTGAGGATAAAAGTTTAAAAGCTGCAACTACAAAATTTGTGAAAAGATTGATTATTGGTGCAGTCATTATATTTTTACCAATGCTAGTTACATTCATAATCGATTTAAGTGGTGCTTTAGAACCGTATGGAGTAAATAGTAATGAATTATTTTGTTCCATTTTTTGAAAGGAGTGATTTTGAATGGTTGAATCTTGGATAAATAATGGAGTTCGTGGAGTTTTTGCAACAATAGATAGAACAATTTTTACATTAATGGCGATAGTATATGAGATCCTCTTTCAAATTACTCAAGTTAATATTTTTGGACCAGATAGTATAGGCGAAATGGCAAAAAAAATATATACATTATTAGGTATATTTATGCTATTTAAATTGACTTTTTCATTTATTACCTACTTAGTAGATCCAGATGCTTTGACAGATAAATCAAAAGGTGCTCAAAAATTAATCGTGAATATAATAATGGTATTAGTATTTATTATTATTACCCCAACAGCATTTGGAAAATTATATGAAGCACAAGATGCACTCTTAACAGATCATGTAATTTCTAACTTTATTCTGGGTACAGAAGATCGCGCTTTAGGGGGGCGTGAATATAAAATTGCAGAGGAATGTACAGAATTATCATATGCAGAAACAGATGGTGATTATATTTCCATTTTGGTTTTAAAACCTTTTTTACAAGTAGAACATGCAAGAGAAATACAGTCAGGTGATTTATTGGATTATTGTTCTATTGGAATAGCAGGCTCACTGAATAAAGGAACGGCTTCCCAATATTTAACTTCTACAATTGTAAATTATGCTCCACGTGGAGAAAATGATTTATATGTGGTAGACTATCGTTTCTTTATTTCATCATTAGTAGGTATTGTGGTAACACTTATATTAGTATCCTTTTGTTTTGATGTTGCAGTACGCAGCATTAAATTGGGCTTTTTACAACTGATTGCTCCAATCCCTATTATGTCTTACGTGGATCCAAAATCCGGAAAAGATGGGATGTTTAAAAAATGGTTAAAAGAAGTTTTTAAAACATGGGCAGATTTATTTATACGTTTGGCTGCATTATTCTTTGCAGTATACATTATTAAATTGCTATCGAATGAAGATATATTTGCAAACGTACAAGAATATAAAATTTGGGTTATGTTATTTATATTAATTGGTGCTTTAATATTTGCTAAAAAATTTCCAAGCTTATTGGGTGATTTATTAGGAATCAAATTAGATGGTGGATTGACATTGAATCCGATGAAAAAAATTAGAGATAATGCATTAGGAGGAAAAGCAGTTACAGGTGCCTTAAAAGGAACAGCCGCTGTAGGTGCAGGATTTGCATTAGGATCTGCAGTAAATATGGCTGCACTTGGTAGTAATGTATTGAGTAGTGTGAGAAGTGATGGATGGAAAACTGGATTAAAAAAATCCTTGGCTGGAGATTCTAAAGGCCTTAAAGGATTTGCTAGAGGTCTAGGAAAAGCAGGAGGAATTATCGGTGGAGGTGTAAGCTCCGCTTTACATGGGGGATATGGCGCCTTTAAAAATGATTCCTTAAAAAAAGGCGTTATGCCTGGATTAAAACAATCAGTCGATAATCGAGATTTAAGAGATAAACGTCAAGATATGGGTTATGGATTCTCTATTAGAATGACAGATAAGGCAAGAGCTGTAGCAGGAATTAAAACAACAGCTAAAAAACGAAGTGAGCAAATTGAAAGTCGTATTTCAAGATTGCAAGCAAGTCAAACGAATATATCACATAATCAACAAACCTATATGAGTTCAATTGATGCTACCAATATGGACAAGTTATCAAGTGTTAGCTATGATAATAAAAAAGGAACTTATAGTTTAGCTGATGAAAAAGGCAACAAGCTTGCGATCAAGGGAAAAACAGAGTGGGATCGTACTGAATTTGAAAATTTACTTCACACAGGAGATTTAGGAACTGCTGTAACTAGTAGAAATTTAGATGCTGCTATGAAATACGTTGACTTGCAAGCACAACGAAATGCACTGGATAAACAGATTTTTGGTCTCATGAAACAACAAAAAGCACTTTCAACTGAAGATACAAAAGCAAAACAAGGAAAATAAAAGGGGATGAATAGATGAATTTTTTGATACCAGCGAATTCAAAAAAATCGTTACTAATCTTTGGATTATTTAATCCATTTGATCTAATTCTATTTGGAAGTGGAGTAGGAACCACATTATTATTGATGATGATTCTTCCACTTGCAAATACAACAATGGCATTTATTACAATCGCACCTGCGGTAATTACAGGTTTCTTGGTTTTCCCAGTGCCATATTACCACAACGTGCTGACAGTTATTATAGGGGTTTGGAACTTTTACACAACACGGCAAAAATTCGTGTGGAAAGGTTGGTGTGCAGTAGATGAGCAAGAAAAAGAAAAGTAGGTATACAGAACAATTTGTTCCCATAAAAAGTATTACAAATGGAATGATTATTTTGGATAACAATGAAAAAGTAAGTGGAATTAAAATTATGCCACGTAACATTTTTATTGCAGATTATGATACACAAAATGCGATAATAAATAATCTAAAAAACGTATACAATTTGATTGACTATGAATTCTGGATTATAGCCGCAGATCGACCAGTAGAT
Organism: uncultured Caryophanales bacterium; assembly: GCA_948433085.1. Taxonomy (GTDB): domain Bacteria; phylum Bacillota_I; class Bacilli_A; order RF39; family UBA660; genus UBA5026. The sequence continues at coordinate 23,487 of CAOJDP010000011.1, read as the reverse complement.
ATTAACGTATACTTATCTCAGTTGCAATTATTATTTAATTCAGTCAATGACCAAGTCAAAAGAAAACTCATTATGGAGGATATTAATAAAGCAAACTTATTCATGAGTAATAATATAGTAGACACAGAATATTTCTTGTTATTTAAAGAAAAAAATAATGATATAATTGCGAAAAGAATTCGTAGTTTAATCAATGCATTTGCAAATTCAGGGTTAAATTCAAGACAAGTATCCAATGATGATTTAAGAGTAATCTTGGATAATTTCTTAAATGGTGGACAAACAACTACATTTGGAACGGTGGTGTCACAATGGACATAAAAAGTCAAATAGCGCCAAAAGGCCTTGAGTTTAAATCCAATTCTTTTATCATTAGCGATAAATATGCTACAATTTTGACCGTAGTATCTTACCCTAAATATATACAACCAGGATATCTCTCTTCTTTGACGAGTATGTCTGGAATTAAAGTAGTAATTAAACATATCCCATTACCATTTAGTGTAATCCGAAAAATGTTGAATAAAGAAATTGCAGATTTAAAACAACGTTATCAAGACGAAAATGACCGTACGATTCAAGAACGAATTCGCCAAGACTATGAATCATTAGAACAATTTATTACACAATTAGCAGCATCACAATCTAAAATATATGACTTCCAAATGCATATTATGATTACAGCAAATAATGAAGAAGAACTTTTAACAAAGAAACTACAAGTAAAAAGTTATTTAGAAGCTTTAGAGATGCGAGCTTATCCATTACGTTTTGAACAAGAAAAAGTTTTGAAATCTATTTTACCAATTTTTCCAAAACAAGATATTGAAACAAGAATTGGGACCCCAATACCCGCTCCTACTATTGCAGCAATGTATCCATTTATCTTTGATAGTATTAAAGACCCAGGGTTGTCTACTTTGTTAGGAGTCGATTTCTCAGGTGGTGTTATTCTATTCAATCAATTTTTGTATCAAATCAGAAAAGAACATAATCGTAATAATGCCAATATGATTATATTAGGAACATCAGGAAGCGGAAAATCAACAGCAGCTAAAATTATGCTCAGAACACATATACGTAATAACTGTCAATTGGTTATAATAGATCCTGAAGGAGAATTAGAAGAAATGACCCGTCGTTATCAAGGAGATTTTATCGACCTTGGTAAAGGTGGAGATTATGGAATGGTCAATCCTCTAGAAGTTATTGTAGATGTGGATGATGATGATTCTGAAGGAGGAATAGGCTATACAGTCCTTACTAGAAGTTTACAAACAATGAAAGCATTTATGAAGTATTATGATCCAAAAATAGAAGAAGACGTATTAAATATGTTTAGCGAAATTGTGCAAGAGACTTATCGAAGATTTGGAATTGGATTTGATACAGACTTTTCTTTGCTTACCCCAGAAGACTATCCAACATTCAAAGATGTATATGCTACGATAAAAGGTCGTCTTTCATCTATGACAGAGCCTACACATGAAAAAGATATTATGGAAAGATTAGAATTGAAAATTCGACCAATTGTAAAAGAATTAAAATATTATTTCGATGGACATACAACAATAGAATCTAGTAGCAATTTTATTGTATTCAATATTCGTGAATTAATGAATGCAGATACAAATATTAGAAATGCGCTTTTCTTTAATATATTGAAATATGCATGGGGACTTACATTGGATAAAAGAACCAATACAGTACTTATGGTAGATGAAGCACACGTACTTCTTTCAGGAAATAATACATTGGGAGCAGATTTCTTAGCGCAAATTCAAAGACGTTCTAGAAAATATAACACAGGAACAATTATAATAACACAACAACCAAGTGATTTTAGTGATTCAAATGTTATTACACAAGGAAAAGCTATTTTTGATAATGCATCTTACTACTTAGTCATGGGACTGAAAAAACAAGCAGTAGAAGATTTGTCGAAATTGATTGACTTAAATGATAACGAAAAAGAAAGTATTAAGCGGTACAATCAAGGTGATGCACTATTCGTATGTGGAAGTCGAAGAATGCAAATTAGTGTACTTGCAACAGAGGAAGAATTGGATTCATTTGGAAGTGGCGGAGGATTTTAACGTATAACAGTTGGGTGGTGGTATCATGGAAGAACAAAATCAGAATACAAAAAATAAAGATGGCCAGATACCATCTTCTAATTCAAGCAATGCAAATTTAGCAAATTTAGATAGAGAGTTGTTTCAAAAAAAACAACAATTAAAAATTGGACGTTCTAATATAGATCCTAATTTACAAGAAAGATTAAATCAAAATCATCGTATTATACCTAGTTTAGGAATCCAACAACAATTAAATGAGAATATTCAAAATGAAGCATCATCCTCTAATGACATAAACTCTGTTAATATAGAATCAGAAGGAACTGTAGAAGACAATGACAAAGAAGAATTCAATGGAGATTTGTCAGAACAAACTCCATTTTCCAAATCGCTGTTCTTTTTTAATATAGCGTCAAATCCTCTATTAAAATTGGGGATTGCAGCATGTATATTACTTGTATTCGTCTTATTTTTATTAATAATCATACTTTCTAGTAAGCGAATACAAGATCAAAGAAGTACAGTAAATCATTATCTGTCAACAGGAGAAATCGAAGAAGATGGAGAAAGTGATGCTGGTATTTTAGAGAACATTAAAGACCAATTTTTTAGTACAGATTTATATGATTATTTAGTACAAGAAGGTTGGTGTAAGGGAATATTTGACTGCTATACTTCGGATGCAGCTAATTTTTATAAAATGTTTCGTAAAAAAATCGTGAACGTACAAAGAAATAATTCCTATACCAATACAATAAATGGATGTACTGCAGTAGGATTTCCAGATTCCATTGCCTTAGATGTACCTATGTTAACTGCAACATTTACTTATAATCGTGGAGATGATGAATATTTATCTCATTTAGAAGGCGAAGTATACACAGAAAAATTAGAAGGTTTTAAGAAAGAAATAGAAGGACTAACAAATGCTATGATTGGTCAGGCAGAAGATATTGTTTCACAAATTAAAGTCACACAAAAGAATAGTCAGGGAAAGATAACTGTAAAAACGATATCTACTTTATCTCAAAGTAATTGTACTAGATATGGATTAGAATGGGTCAGTGCATCTGCCAATACTTATGGAGGATTTTGTCGTAAAGCAAAAGATACAGAATTGCCCGAGAATATTACAATTTCTAAAAAAGTTTCAAAATGTACTTATGTAAGTGAAGAAAACTATAAAAATTATATAATTGGTGGTGGAAATTATTATTTAACGCCTGGAACTTACGAACAAGGTGGGGGAAGTACAAGTAATGGAAATCCATCACAAACTGTTTTAGAATATATTGATTCTATTAGCGAATGGGCAAGTCAAGATATGAGTACATCTGGAATATATGCTTCTGTTACAATTGCACAAGGAATTTTGGAAAGTGGAAGTGGAAAAAGTTCTTTAGCTTCCGTATATCATAACCACTTCGGGATAAAAGGAAAAGGGGGCTCTTGTAAACAACCAAGAACAACCAAAAAAGATTCGAATGGAAACGGTGCTTGGGATGGTACCAGTGTATGTTTGTGCGGAAGCGATGGTTGTTATTGGTATCGTGCGTATACGGATATAGGTGCTTCTTTAGCAGATCACTCTAGAAACTTTTGGACAACCCCAACATATGGAAATCATGGTGTGTTAGAATGTGTACAAAAAAATTTAGGACCTGAAGAGCAAATTCGGAGAATCAAAGCAGCAGGTTATGCAGAAGATCCTGATTATGCTTCTAAAATTATAAATTTAATAAACACTTATGATTTGAAGCAATATGATATTGGCGTCTTTGATGGAACACCACCATCTTATAGTAGTGGAAATACAACCCCTATAATAACGGATAATTATTATACAAGTGGTGGTTATTTGGAATTATTTCGGATGAATTTGTTAGAAAATACAAATGCAATCGAATTAACCAAAATAGAAATTTATGATGGAATATTAAAGGAAGCCAAAGAAACTGGATCTAAATTTGGTTCTAATTCCATGGGATTTGATTCAGCGATTGTGGATCCAACAGGTGGGGATTATAACCATTGGAAACAAGGAAATCCTGCCTGGTCAAATGTTGCACTTGGTCCAAAAACAGTTGGAGAAATCGGATGTGCTTCTACATCTGTCGCAATTCAAATCGCAAGATCTAAAACCCAAACGAAATTAAGCAATTTTAACCCTGGAACATTTGCAGAAGCAATGAGCCGAGTTGGAGGGTATGATGCAAGAGGAAATATATACTGGGGAGCAGTGAGTCAAATTGCCCCATACTTCAAATTTGATGAATCGTATTCTCGTAAAATTAGTGGGTATAGTACCAATCAAAAACTAGAAATAATTAATGATTTGCTAAGTAGTGGATGTTATGTGATCATGAGCGTAAAAAGTGGTGGACATTGGGTCGCAGTAACAGGAGTAACCAATAATAATATTTATATGATTGACCCAGGCGCATCTAATGCACCAAATGTGTTTCCAACTTACCAGGCATCAGGCGTTCATGATTTAAGATGTTACCGTAAACTAGATTAGGGGTGAAAAGATGGAGACCAAATACAAAGTGATTATAATTGTATTAATTAGTTATATTTTAATTGTAATTTTGACAGTTTTCATTTATAATAGTATGCACATCAAAAATTATTTGGTGTTATCTACAAATGATATTTACGAATATAAAAATGGAACAATGGAAAAAGTATCTTTATCATCCATATCACAAAAAAAGTTTCAGTATTATATAAATGGAAAAAAGATAGGAACTTATAAAACACAAATCACAGATCATGTAATTGTGAATAGTGACAATCCAGAGTTAGTCGCCTTTTCCAATCCTACAATACTTGGACTTCCTGAAAAGAACAATATGCCTGTATATACAATGACGCAAGAAAAATTAAATGCAACAGAAGAACAAGAAGTGGTTAATTTTCTTGCACAGCAAGGAATTACAGAATATGATGGTTTTTCAGAATTAAGTAAAATAACCTATGAAAATAAAGGGGAAACAAAAAAAATTTATCTTGTTTCTAATGCATTTTCAGAAGAAACCCACGATCAAGTATTTAGTTTCATAATCGAACAATCAGGTCTTATTTTATATAAAAATATTGTAAATAATGGTAGTTTGATGGATGTTTGTATTCCTTTCGTAAATAATTTAGTAGATTGGAATCAAGATCAACAAGTCGATTTGATTATTGGCTGTCAATATTTTGATCAATTAGGTTCCATTTATGATTTCTTAGAAATGCAAGAAGGAATTTATCAATCTATCTTAAAATAGGGAGGTTAAGGTATGAAATTAAAATTTAGAGCAGAACCAAAAGATATATTAATATTTTTGGCTTTTACAATTACACTACTATATTTTATTGCCATTGCAGTATTGAATGTAGTTTCACTTTTAAATGAGTCAACTATACATGGATTAAATCCATTTCCAGCATTTACAAAAGAGTATCTAGCTCCAACAATGGTATTTTTCATTGCATTTATGATTGCAGTGCTTACAGGTGTTTCTTCTTATTTTTTTGAAAGAGAAAAAGGATTTGGTATTTCTACATCGGCTAAAAAAGATAAGGGTTATTCTAGATGGTCTAAAGATAAGGAAATGCAAAAACAATTAAACTTAGTGCACCCAAGTGCAGAGAATAGTGATGTCGCAGGAATTCCTTTGATGAATGATGGTCATAATATTTGGGTTGATAACGGCGAATACCATAACTTAGTAATTGGTAGTACAGGATCTGGTAAAACAGAAATGCTTGTACAACCAATGGTAAAAATTTTAGCCAAAAAAGGGGAATCTATGATTATCACCGACCCTAAAGGTGAAATCTATGAGAACAATGCCAATGAATTACGTGAAAGAGGTTATAATATTGTCCTTTTAAACTTCCGTGAACCACAAAAAGGAAATTGTTGGAATCCACTTACATTACCTTATACATTATATAAAAGTGGAGATTCTGATAAAGCCAATGAATTATTGGACGACTTAGCCAAAAATATTCTTTATGATGAATCTTCTAAAAATAATGACCCTTTTTGGGAAAATACATCAGCAGATTATTTTGCAGGACTCGCATTAGCATTATTTGATGATACAACAGAAGATAAAATTAATTTGAATAGTATTAACTTAATGACAACAGTGGGAGAAGAAAAAATAGGTGGAACCACATATATGAAGGAATACTTTAGTGATAAAAGTCAAAGTTCTTCCGCTTATATAAATGTAGCAAGTACATTACTCGCACCCTCTGATACCAAAGGAAGTATTTTATCTGTATTCAAACAAAAAATAAAATTATTTTCATCTAGAGAAAATTTGTCTGAAATGTTAGCGCGTAGTGACTTTGATATGGAAGAAATTGGACGAAAAAAAACAGCAGTTTTTATTGTTATTCAAGATGAAAAGAAAACATATCATTCATTGGTTACCATTTTCTTAAAACAATGTTATGAAACACTAATTCGTATTGCACAAGAAACAGGTGGAAAACTCCCTTATCGAACTAATTTTATATTAGATGAATTTGCGAATATGCCACCGTTAAAAGATGTAACTACTATGGTTACAGCTGCACGTAGTCGTTCTATTCGATTTACATTTATCATTCAAAACTTTTCACAATTGAATCAAGTATATGGAAAAGAAAATGGAGAGACGATTAAAGGAAACTGTGGAAATATTATTTATTTAATTAGTAGTGAACTTGCGGCCTTAGAAGAAATTAGTAAAATGTGTGGAGAAGTTAAGTCTAAGAAAGATGATAAAACTGCAAGTACACCACTGGTTACAGTAAGTGATTTACAACGAATGAAGTTTGGATCCATGATTGTTTTAAGAACGAGATGCATGCCATTTAAAACCGTTCTTACGCCAAATTACAAAATGGTACAAGAAGGTCTTTGGGGGCGTGAATATGAAAAATCTGATTATCCACAAAGAGAAAAACAAGAAGTAAAAATGTTTGATTTAAAAGCAATTGTCGATGAAAAAAGACAAAAGAAAATTAATGATATGTTAAATGGAAAGGGTATGCCCAATATGAATATTCCAGGTATGCCACCACTTCCTGGAATACCAGGTATGGGCCTTCCTGGTGTTCCTCCAGTTCCTAGTATGCCCAATATGAATAGTCTTCCTCCTATGCCTAACATGAACGGAATGCCTCCTATGCCAAATAGTATACCAAATGAGAAAAATCCTTTTAATTTAGACGAACTAGTAAAAAAGATAGATGCAAAGATTGCTGAATTAGAAGAAGAAGAGAAAAAAGAAAAAGAAGAACAAGAGAAAAAACAAAAAACATCACAAACAGAGTCACATGCAAAAGTTGTTGCAAACCCAAAAGAGATAAATACAAAAGAAATTACAGACGATCAATTCTTTGATGACTTTTTTTCCGATGATGACTAGTCAAATTCCATCCGAAAGATACAAGCATATGCATATATTGTATTAGGGTGGTGAATATGATATCTAGTATTTCCATATCAGATTTGTTAAGTATAAAAGATAAAATACATGTAATTGATATACGCAGTATACAAAGTTATAACAATAATCATATTGAAGGTGCTGTGAATATCCCTTATGAAAAATTACTTACAAATCCAGCTCAGTATTTAAACCCTAATATACGTTATTATATATATTGTCAAAAGGGATTAAGTAGTAGTAAAATATGCCAAATTTTAACAAGAATGGGGTATAAAGTAACCCATATAGCTGGTGGATATGAAGAGTGGATATTACAAAAATAAAAGGACTGTTGCAAAATAGTCTTTTTCTTTATATTATATTGCAAACTTTAAATTATAGCTTTTTTAAATCGTAAATGGTATAATAAAAAAATTGACTACAGTCCTATGAGGAGGAATATTATGCCACAGGATTTAATAGATCAACTCTATGAAAATTCCAATAAAGGTAATTTAACTGAAATAAAAAGTAATATAGATTTATATAAGGAATTTTATCAATTGCTTATGCGAAACCCATTGATTAAAGACGAAATGTATCCTATTTTAGAGACGATCATAAAAAAACATGAATGAATGGACTATGAATATTGTGTTAGTAATATAGTAGATTTGATAAATAGATGCCAAGGAATGATATGCTGGATAGTAAGTCAATCAGATGCATCAATTCAAGTATTAAACCAAGTATTAAATGAGATAAATCATTATGAACAAATAAAAAAGTATTTTGAAGAAAAAATTTATCATAAACAGGAAACCCCTGTTTTTTCTAATTCCTTAGGGTGTATATCCTCCCTTAAAATGCTCAAATTCCATATCCTATATTAGGTGATTCTATGGAAATTTTGTCAACATCGATTACAAATGCAATCTGCTCAGATACATTAAATATCACAGGTGGAAAACTATTTTTCCACAGGATTACAGGTGGAATAAAATATGCACTGACAAAAGAAGAGTATCAAATTTTAACCAATGTGGAAGATTTACAAATGTTTATTTTTTATCAATATCTCATATATATTATATATAGAGGAACATTTCCTGATATTCCATACCATTTTAAATATGTAAAAAGAATGCTTTCTTATATCGAGACAAAAAGAAAGCAAGTAGAACAACAGAATAAAAAAGATGTGAATAAGGAAAAAGAAAAAAAAGATGAAAAAAAACTTATAAAAAAAATAAAATAAAATTCTTGCTTCCTCATTTTATAATGTATTATAATAGATAGGAAGGATTATATGGAAGCATTCATTCAAGATATGATTGATGTACTTCGAAGTATTGTACAAAACAATAACTATTTTATTAGTATTTTTATAGGTATGTTTGTAATTGTATTAGAGTCAATCGTTCCATTTTTACCACTTGCTCTTTTTATTTCAATTAACATGTTGGTATTTGGAACAGTTTTGGGTTTTTTTCTTTCTTGGATTGCAACTATAATAGGATGCTCCCTTAGTTTTTTTATATTTCGTTTTTTGCAAAACCATTTTCATAAATTAAAACAGATTCCTTTGATCAAAGCATTTAATCATATTACTTTTAGCAATTTAGTCATCATACTATCGATTCCTTTTACACCTGCTTTCTCACTGAATATTGGTGCAGGATTATCAGATATGAAATATATAAAATATTTAATGACACTCTTCATTTCAAAATTATTTTTAGTATATTTTTGGGGTTTTATCGGGACAACCTTGCTTGAGAGTATTACAGATATTGGTGTGCTTGTAAAACTATGTACTATGGTTATAATCGCCTTTTGCTTATCCAAATGGGTTACACGTTACTTTTGTATAGAATAGGAGCTTTTTATGGAGTATATTATTGTTGGTTTGTTAATTATAATATTAATTTTCCTTTTTGTCTTACTCTTCAAAAATGGAAATGATTCTTATGTGGTTGAAAAATTAGGGAAGCTAGAAACAACAACGATAAAAGAACTAGGCACATTTCAAAATAATTTAACCAAAAATTTAAATGATGATTTCATTGCCCTTACAGAAAGAATAGATACCCGTCTTCGTTTAATCAATGATCATGTAAATGAACGATTGGATCAAAGCTTTGAAAAAACAAACCAAACATTTACATCCATTTTAGAGCGACTTTCTAAGATTGATGAAGCACAAAAGAAAATTGACCATTTATCTGGTGATATTATATCTTTACAAAGTGTGCTGACAGATAAAAAAACAAGGGGAATTTTTGGAGAAGTCAATTTAAAACATATACTTTCAAATGTATTTGGAGATAACAATTCAAATGTATACCAATTGCAGTATCCACTTTCTAACGGAACAATTGTCGATTGTATTTTATTTGCCCCAGCTCCTTTGGGTATGATTGGAATTGATTCTAAATTCCCATTGGAACATTACCGAATTATGGTAGATAGAAATCATGCAAAAGAAGTAAGAGAACAAGCAGAACGATCATTCAAATCCGATATGAAAAAACATATAGATACAATCGCATCTAAATATATCATTCCAAATGTTACATCTGATCAAGCAATTCTTTTCTTGCCAGCAGAGGCAATCTTTGCAGAAGTAAATGCTTATCATACAGATTTGATAGAATATGCATATACAAAAAGAGTTTGGTTAACAAGCCCCACTACCTTAATGAGTACTTTAACAACCATTCAAATTATAATGAAGAATATAGAAAGGGATCAATATGCCTCTGTGATTCATCATGAATTAAAACTGTTAGATAATGAATTTAAACGATACAAAGATAGATGGGACAAGCTTTCTAGAAGTATAGAAACTGTAGGTAGAGATGTGAAAGAAATTCATACGACAACAGAAAAAATTACAAAACGATTTGAGTCTATTAATGATGTAGAATTAGAGAAAATTAACGTAAACTGTTAATATATTTGATGAAAATTTGTTTACAAAGAAATGAAATCGTGTTTTAATAAAGTATAGAGAATAGTAATGTATTGTTTATAAAAAATTGAAAGTTCGATAAGTATTCAAATCGATTAGAAGGTGAATGGATGAATAATTTAAGGCAAACTTATATGCACTATGTTATAGTGGCACAAGAACAATTGGCTAAAATAGCTAGTGATCTCAATATGCGAACAGATAAAAATATTTTGTATATTGCTAGTCAATTACAAACATATTTAACATATCCACTCTCTAATGAAACAATTGCTTTACTAGCAGATACACTGCAAAACTTAGAACAACATATGATGTCTTACCAAGAACGTGGAACAACCACCAGTCATATGAAAGTAAAAAAATCAGGAAATTTTTATATTCCAACAGAAGGTCAAGATATTGAAGCCCCTAATTACAATGTTCCAATTTTGAATTCTAGAGCTTCAATGAGAGATGCATCAGATCCATTTCTGCATATGCAAGAGTCTAATATGTACCCTTCCAATCGGGGAAGTTCTAATATATTTATGCTTGCATTTATATCATTTTTTTTCGAAACATTGTTTTTAATTTTATCTTTTTTCTTATATCGAAGTTGAAAACCTGTCATATGACAGGTTTTAGTAATTTGTAAGACGATATAAATTGAAAGATGGACGATTCCATAATCTAAAATTTACTGTAGATACCCCAATTCCATTGGATATATAAAGGTCTGTATGACTTAATTTATAGTATGGCTTATTGTAAACTTTAGCGCCTGTAGGTAAAAATAGTGGTCCAATAAGTGGGAATCTTACTTGTCCATTATGAGAATGTCCTGCAAGTATTAAATTCCAATTTTTGGTATCAATGTTTTGTATAAAGTCAGGCTCATGCACAACAAGTATTTTATATGGACTTTCAGTTTCTTTTAGGGATTCTATAAATTCATTCGTTGTGGATAATTTTTCTTCAATTGTCTTTGAACCATGGAGATTGGTACTCATTCCACTTAACAAAATAAAATCATTTCCATTTTTATAAATGGTATCATAAGTATCATTCAAATCAATAAATTCACTTTCTTTTATAATCGTGTCCCATTCTGAAAAAATATAATCATGATTTCCCTTAATTGCATATTTACCGACAGTTGCATTAATATTTTTTAATTGAGTGATTAATTGATTGGTCAATTCTTTTGTTAGTTTGGTATCTTTGTCAATTAAATCACCCGCTAAAATTACAAGATCTGGTTTTGTAAGATTAATTTGCTCTACAACTTTTTTCAATTCTTTTTCAAATGTAATTCTTCCATAATGGATATCTGAAATATGTACAATCTTAAGCCCATGCATATTTTTAGGAATCTTTGTATCTGTAATTTTATATTCATTGACATTGATACCTGTAGTTGCGATATATCTTGCATATAGTAAAACAATACACATTATAACAATTATACCGACAATTATTATAATAAATTGCTTTAATTTTTTATGATTTTTTTTCGGTTGTGTCTCTATATTAATGATTTCTGATTGTTCCATAGTCTCACCCTATTTATTATAGCAAAAAAAAAGAAAATTGTCTTTAGGAAAAGAATAGTAGGAAAAATTGTAAAGCAATGAGTAAACCATTATGCATAAAGTGAAGTCCCATAGATACAAAAATATTGTCTGTTTTAGCTAAAATATAAGCAAACGCAATTCCAGGTGCACAATAAGGAATTAAGTATAATAATTCTGATAATGATTGCATATTTTGATGAATTACATGTAATCCACCAAAGATAAGTCCTGATAGGATAACAAACAGAATTTTGTGTGGCACAATATTACGAATGCCTTGGCGAAAGACAAGTTCTTCTACAATTGGAGCAAATATGACAGCTGAAAAAAATACATAAGTGGGACTAACTGAAAAAAGATCTTGCACTGCTTGTTCATTGCTAGCAACTTCGTTTGTACTAAATGTCATAATGAGAAGATTGCTAATCATCATAATGATGACTGCACCAATCCAATATTTAAAGTATTTTGAATAATAATTCATATGATTGATTTTCATATCTTCCCAATCTTTTTTTAGTTTTGGATAAAAAATAATTACAATCAACGTTAAAATTATTGTTTCATATGCAATCATGTATATAATTTTACTGAGAAGTGGTAACGTAGTTGTGTCCATATTCAGTAATTGAAAAGGAAGTCCTTCTAATAATGGAAATATAAAATAGATTAAGATAGCCATTACACCAATACCTGCTGTTTTGATATATTTATGATTAACTTTCATGAAATCATCTCCATAAATAGTATACCATAACTCACTTCTATTTTATGAAAAATTTTTGAATTATATTGATGAATAGTACAATTATAAGATAGCTATTTTATAGTTTAAGTATTTTGAAAGATGACTGTTGAAACGGATAGGAATTGTTTGAATCTCTTTTTGATGCGTTTATAATAAACTATTTCTCATTCCTTTTTAAATAATAAAATATATATTAGTATGTAAATTTTTTTCTTTTCATATCAGTAATTTTTGAATTACAACCTTAATGTGGAAATTTACTTTTACTCACCTATAATTTCATTTTTTTTAATATTTTTGTATTAAAATAAGAAATTCTATGATATACTATTATCAGTTGAACGCAAGAAGAGTGGGAAATCCCACTCTTTCAAGTAATATGGAGGTTGTTATGGAACTAGAGAAAAATGTGAGGGAACTGATTGAACCAACGATTATAGAAAATAATTATATATTAGATCAAGTTATCTATGAAAAAGAAGGAAACATTCAATTTTTACGTATTGTTATTGATAAAAAAGGAATTGTTGATGTAGATGATTGTGTTACAGTCACCAATCTAATTAATCCATTATTAGATGAAAAAGATTTGATTGAAGAAAATTACATATTAGATGTATGTTCTAAAGAGAAAGGTTGTGAATAAAGTGAATACAAAAGAATTCAAAAAAGCAGTAGCATTGTTATGCAAAGAAAAAGGTATTTCAGAAGACGTAATTTATGACGCAATGGAATTAGCACTTACATCTGCATACAAAAAAAATTACAATTCCCTTGCAAATGTAAGAGTAGAAGTAAATCGTGATACTGGAGATATTAAGGTATTCTCATTCAAAACGGTCGTAGATCGAGCAGAAGAAGAAAAATATCAAAAATTTTCTGATATTGACTTTTCCGATATCAATGAAGAAGATGAGGACGATGATGGTGGAGAAATTTTACCATTTATATATGATGAAAAAATTCATTTAACAATTGAAGAAGCAAGAAAAATTGTTCCAGATATTCAAATTGGCGAAACCATTGAAGAAGAAGTAACACCCGCTGATTTTGGTCGCGTTGCTGCTGCAACTGCAAAACAAGTAGTGATTCAAAAAATCAAAGAAGCAGAAAAAGAAGTAGTCATTGAAGAATTCAGCGACAAAGAAGGCGAAATGGTAATTGGGACTGTAACAATGGAAGATGCTCGTAACTATTATGTAGAACTTGGAAGAATTTTGGGAATTTTACCAAAACAAGAATTAATTCCTGGTGAAAAAATAGAAATGAGTTCATCCATTAAAGTATATATAACAAAAGTAGATTCTAACTCTAGGGGACCTATTATCTTACTATCACGTGTGCACTATGGATTTGTGAAACGTTTATTTGAATTAGAAATACCAGAAATCAATGAAGGAATTATTCTTGTATATAGTGTTGCAAGAGATCCTGGAAACCGTACAAAAGTAGCAGTATATTCAGAAAATCCAAACGTAGATCCAATTGGATCTTGCATAGGAGAAAAGGGAAGCCGTATTGCACATGTGCTTAAAGAATTACATGGAGAAAAAATAGATTTAATTTTATATGACAAAGATCCAGTGAAATTCATCGAAAATTCTTTAAGCCCTGCAAAAGATATGACAGTGATTGTAACAGATGAAAAGAAAAAAGAAGCATTGGCAATTGTAGACGATGATATGTTATCTTTAGCAATCGGTAAAAAAGGAATGAATGTAAAATTAGCTTCGCGATTAACACATTATAAAATTGATGTGAAAACATATGAACAAGCACGTGAAATGGGAATTAATATTGTAAAGTAGGTGACACATGAAAACCAAAAAAATACCGTATCGCACTTGCGTAGCAACCAAAGAGAAATTACCAAAACAAGAGCTTGTTCGTATCGTTAGAACACCTGAAGGAGCTGTTGTATTGGATACAACTGGGAAAGCAAATGGTAGAGGAGCTTATTTAAAAAAAGATATAGATGCCATTGAAAAAGCGAAGAAGAGTAAAGTTTTAAATCGACATTTAGAAACAGATGTACCTGATACAATCTATGAAGAACTGAAGTCTTTACTATAGGGGGGTACTATGATAGAAAAACGAAAAGATTATATTACCTGGGATCAATACTTTATGGGACTTGCGGTGCTTTCTAGTGAAAGAGCAAAAGATCCTAAAAGACGAGTAGGTGCTTGTATTGTAAATGAAGATCACAAAGTTTTATCCATTGGATATAATGGCGCACCAATCGGCTTTTCAGATGATAAAATACCTTGGAGAAAGGAAGGGCAATTTAAGGAAACTAAATTCCCTTATATATGCCATGCAGAATTAAATGCTATTTTAAATTATCATGGAGATTTAAGAAATTCAAAACTATATATTACTTATTTTCCCTGTAATGAATGTGCTAAGGCCATTATTCAATCTGGAATTAAAGAAATTATATATTTAGAAAAACCTAAGAATGATGAAACTGTAGAAGTGGCGGAAATTATGTTAAAAGAATGTGGCATTGCTTATTATCCATATAAAAAATGTCATAAAAAAATTGAAATAGAATTATAGAAAGATAGAGGTGAAGAATATGATGTCTGTAAAAGAATATGCAGAAGATGTAAATAGAAAAGTAGAAGAAATATTAAAAAAATGTGAAGAATTAGGAATTCAAGCTTCTACAATAGATGATATGCTAAGTGAAGATGATATCATTGATTTAGATAATGTAATTGGAGATGTATCTGAAGAGGATTTAGAAGAATTGGCAGAAGACTTAGCTGTTGAAATTGCTGATTCTGAAAAAATTGATATGGATCATACTTTATCCAAACAAAAATTAAACAAAAAGTCAACACAAGTAAATAACCGTAAAAAAGAATTGGCAACCAAAAAGAAAGAAATGTATAAACATAAAGAAAAATTAATCTCTAATACACAAGAACAAAATGAAAGCGTTGTACTCTATAAAGATGGAATGACAGTTGCTGAACTCGCAGAACGTCTACATATTGCAGTCCCAGAACTCGTAAAAAAATTATTTATGTTAGGTGTTATGGCCACCGCAAATAATAGTATTAGTTTTGAAAATGCAGAAGTATTAGTATTAGATTATAACAAAGAATTAAAAAGGGAAGAAACTGCTGATGTGACCAATTTTGAAGAATATGAAGTGGTGGATCGTGAAGATGACTTACTAAAAAGACCACCAGTTGTAACCATTATGGGTCATGTAGATCATGGAAAGACAACATTATTAGATACCATTCGTAAATCGAATGTAGCCTTAGGGGAAGCAGGTGGAATCACACAAGCAATTAGTGCTTACCAAATACAAGTAAATGGAGAGCCTATTACATTTATAGACACTCCAGGGCATGCAGCCTTTACAGAAATGCGTGCACGTGGTGCAAGTATTACAGATATTGTGATTATTATTGTAGCTGCAGATGATGGTGTAATGCCTCAAACAAAAGAAGCAATCGATCATGCGAAAGCAGCAAATGTTCCTATTATGGTTGCAATTAATAAAATTGATAAACCAGGAGCCAATATAGATAGAATCATGACAGAATTAACAGAATATGGATTAACCCCAGACAGTTGGGGAGGAGATACACTATATAGTCAGATTTCAGCTAAAGAAGGAACAGGAATTCCAGAATTATTAGATAATATTTTACTCATTGCTGAAATGCAAAACTATAAAGCCAATCCATCTCGTTATGCAATTGGGTCTGTGATTGAGTCTAGACTGGATAAACAAGTAGGACCAATTGTAACATTATTAATTCAAAATGGTACATTGCGTTTAGGGGATCCAATTGTGGTAGGAACAACTTTTGGGAAAGTTCGTACCTTGAGAAATGATAAAGGAGAAGAAATAACAGAAGCAAGTCCTTCTACACCTGTTGAGATTACAGGATTAAATGATACACCAATCGCAGGGGATAAGTTTATGGCTTTTGAAAGTGAAAAGCAAGCTAGAAGTATTGGAGAACAAAGAAGGGAAACACAAAAATTAAAAGACAATCAAAAAACAGAAGTTACTAGTTTAGATGATTTATTTTCCAAAATTGGAGAAGGATTAAGAGAATTAAACGTAATTATCAAAGCAGACGTTCATGGAAGTAGTGAAGCAGTTAAAAATTCTTTAGAAAAAATTGAAGTAGAAGATGTTCGCGTAAAAGTAGTGCGCAGTAGCGTAGGATCTATTACAGAAAGTGATATTGTATTAGCAAAAGCATCCAATGCAATTATTATAGGATTCAATGTAAGACCAGATAGCAGTATTCGTGATTATGCAAAAGAAAATGGTGTGGAGATCCGTTTATATAATATTATATATAAAGCAGTAGAAGAAATTGAAGCAGCGATGCGAGGCATGTTAGAGCCAATCTTTGAAGAAAAGATAATTGGAGAAGCAGAAGTTAGACAATTATTTAAATTTTCTAAGGTGGGTATGATTGCAGGATCTTATGTAACAGATGGTATTGTTACAAGAGATGCAAAAGCACGTGTTATCCGAGATGGTATTGTCATTTACGATGGTAATATCAATTCTATTCAAAGAGAAAAGGATTCCGTAAAAGAAGTAAAAAAAGGATTAGAATGTGGTATTACAGTAGAAAACTTTAATGATATTAAAGTAGGGGATAAAATTGAAGCTTATGACATGGTCGAAATAGAAAGGTAATTCTTTCTTTTTTGGTTTCGATATGTTATAGTAGTATAGAAATGAGGGAAACTATGACAGAGAATAAGATGATGGAAGAGTTAAGGGATTTTTTCTTATATGTAAAAAAAATTGAAGATAATTTTAAATATGTTTTTTTAAGTGAACGTTTTTTTAAAGTATATCAATATTTAATGCAAGAATATCCGGAAATAATTTTACCTAGTTCTAGTTTATATGATGATAATAGTAGTACAAAATATAAAAAATTGTATTTAAACGATATTAATTATGAAAATTTTCCAAAACATCGAGCAAAAGATAGAGTGTTTTTATATAGTTTTTGTTTTAATTATTCTTGTATCAATTTAGAGAAACAAAAAATAAGAGTTGTTGAAAAAGATAGACAAATTAGCATGGATAGCCAAAAATTTATTAAATATTATTTAAAAAATCAAAATCAAAAATCTATTTGTTGGAAAAGAAAAGTAGTTGGAAAAGAAGTTTTAGAAACATTAGGAATTGAATTAGAATTATTAGAAAAAAGTGGAATTCAAGATCCAATTTATCTATTACCAGATTTTTTACAAACCTATTTTCGATTTATCCAATTCAATCAACAATATTTAAATTTTTTCTTAAAATCATTTTATGAAAATCAAAGTCTGAATAATAGAAGTATATGTGATATAACAGATACGATAGTAAATGACATGATGCATAGATTCGGGAGAGAAAATATCAGTTCAGAACTTGTACAATTTTTATTGGAACAACAAAAATGGGGATATTTTCATATGAATCACTATCCTTTAAATCAAGGAATAGAATTTGAAAAATATAATGTGCACATTACAGAAAATGGAAATGTAAAAAAGATTGGGACCTTGAAAGGATAATATAGAAAAGAGGAAATTTAATGAGTGTAAAAACAGAGAGAATTGCTTCTAACTTTGTAAAAGAAATTAGTTATATTTTAGCAAATGAGATAAAAGATCATGATATTCGGTTTGTAACTGTTACAGATTGTAAAGTTACAAATGATTTGAGTTTTGCGAAAGTATATGTAACAGTATTAGAACAAGAAAAAAAAGAAGAAACAATGAAAGCCTTAAATAATGCCGCAGGATTCATTCGTAAGGCTTTGGCAGATCGCGTTGAGGTAAGACATATTCCAGAACTTACTTTTGTATATGATGAATCCATTGATTATGGAAAAAAGATAGAAAATATTATTGAACAAATTCATGAAGAGAAGTAAGCCACAACATAGATAGAGATTAAAAATAGTAGAGGTTATTTATTACAAAACATTAGAAGGTAGAACATTCCCATTAGAATAATATACCATGGTAATTCACAAAATTATAATAATAGAATAAGGAATTTTATAAAACTTGCATTCCTTTTCATAATATATTATAATAGCTACATAATTCATGTTGAAAAATAATAAGTATTTATAAAATGAGTAATAAGAGAGTTCATGGTAGGTGTAAATGAATCAAAGTTTTATAAAGAAATACATATTTTGAATGAAACCGTATTCTTGCGTTAAAAGAAAAAGAGCATAAGTCATTTATGAAATAAGGTGGTACCGCGGAATATCCGTCCTTATATCTGTAATGTCTTTTTTATTAGAGAGGATGATTTTATGAACCAATATTTAGAGAAAACGAACTTAAACATAGACGCAACCATGCGTGATATTGAAACTTTATGCGATGAAGCTGCGAAAAACCATTATGCCGCAGTCTGTGTTCCTCCTTATTATGTAACACTCACTAGCGCATTATTGAAAGAAACTCCAGTTGAGATTGCTACTGTAATAGGAGATAAAGCGGGATATCAAACTACATCTGTAAAAGCCTATGAAGCAATTGAAGCTGTCCAAAATGGTGCAACAGAAGTTGGGATGTATCTGAATATTGCAGCTGTAAAAAATGAAGAATGGGATTATTTGCAAGAAGAATTAGAAGAAGTAAGAGATTCCATTGATGGAAAAGTATTTAAACTAATTGTAGATACAACAAAATTAACAGAAGAAGAACTGATTCAAATTGTTCGCATTTGTAATGAAACATTCATACATTATATAGAGGTAACAAGTTTAGATAAACTAGATACAATTTTAGAACATAAAGGAGAAGTTTTAGAAATTAAAATAAATGAAAATACAAAAGATATTTTACCTATCATTGAAAAAGGTATAAGTAGAATTGGAACAGAAAATGGAAATCCATTTATGAAGGGAGTTTAAATATGAAATTATTTGAAGAATTAAAATGGAGAGGACTCATTAAAGATATTAGTTCACCTGAATTAGAAAAAAAATTAAATGAAGAAAAGTTAACATTTTATATAGGAACAGACCCAACAGCAGATTCTATGCATATTGGGCACTTTTCATCGTTTTTAATTGCAACCAGACTAGCAAAACATGGTCATAACCCTATTTTATTAATAGGTGGAGCAACAGGATTAATTGGGGATCCAAAACCCTCAAAAGAACGTCAGATGATTACAAAAGAAGAAGTTTTGAAGAATGTAGAAGGACTTACATGGCAAGCCAAAAAAATATTTGGATTTGAAGTGGTGAACAACTATGATTGGACAAAAGATATCACAATTTTAGATTTTTTAAGAGACTATGGAAAGTATATCAACGTCAATTATATGTTAGATAAAGATATTATTAGCAGAAGATTAGAATCAGGAATTACGTTTTGTGAATTTGCTTATACTTTATTACAAGGAATGGATTTTGTTCATTTAAATGAAACAAAAGGGGTCACCTTACAAATAGCAGGATCAGATCAATGGGGCAATATCACAACTGGAATAGAACTTGCGCGTAAAAAAAACAATGTGGAATTATTTGGTATGACAATGCCACTTGTCTTAGATGCAAATGGTGTCAAATTTGGAAAAACAGAAGGAAATGCATTATGGCTTGATAAAAATAAAACATCTAGTTATGAACTATACCAATATCTCATTAATACCGACGATCATTGTGTAATTGATTACTTAAAGAAATTAACATTCCTAACATGTGAAGAGATTGAACAAATAGAAGCTGACCATAAGTTGAAACCAGAATTGAGGCTTGCCCAAAAGGCACTTGCAGAAGAAATTATTACATTTCTGCATGGAAAAGAGGAATATAAAAAGGCGGTACAAATTAGTGAAGCATTATTTAGTGGTAATGTGAAAAATCTTTCTGTTCTAGAAATGGAACAAGCATTTAAGGATGTACCACATTTTGAAATAAAAGAAGATTTAATACTTGTTGACTTTTTAGTTCAAAATGAGATAGCTACTAGTAAAAGAGAGGCTAGAGAATTGATACAAGCAGGTTCTATTTCTATAAATGGGGAAAAGATAACGGATGAAAGTTTGGTTGTTACAAAGGACCTTGCATTAGAAGGTAAGATAATTTTAATACGTAAAGGTAAAAAGAAATATTATATGGGAATGTACGAATATAATGCAGTAATGTGATAAGTGATTTTATTATGTATGGAATTAAAAAATTTGAAATTGATTAAAAAAGTGTAAAAATATGTCGAAATGTGGTAGAATGATAATAGGAGTATAGCGAGGTGATATTTTTGGATACTATTGTACTTATGATGATAACCCTATCTATAGTTGCATTTATTGCGATTATTGTAATTTTATTGATGATTCAAAAACGAAAAGATTACGTAATAAAAAAACAACTAGATCATTTAGAAGTTGAGAAAAATAAGATCGATAGTGCACCAATTATTCCTGAACTTTCAAAGGTAGAATCTTATTTAAAAAATGAAAAATTAGAAGCGATGTATAATAAATGGAAAGAACGTCTTGAGGTCATTAGAAGTAATCAAATTCCAAAAATTACAGATATGTTATTAGAAGCAGATTACTCATTGTCGCAGCAAGATTACAAAAGTACAATTTATAAAATCGCAAAGCTGGAAATGGAAATTTATAAAGTAAAGACAAATTCTGATTTTCTATTAAATGAGATTAAGGAAATTACAAGTAGTGAAGAGAGAAATCGAGCAATTATTACCAATTTAAAATCTATCTATCGAGATTTGTATCAAAAGTATAGTACTGCAAAGGAAAGCTTTGGGGAGATTGCAAGACCAATTGATTTACAGTTTGAAAATATCGCAAAACGATTTGAAAATTTTGAAACTGTAATGGAAAACAATGAATTTACGGAGATTACTAACATTATAAAAGCAATTGATGAAATGTTAAAACACATGACGGTTGTTATAGAAGAAGTCCCAAGTATTATATTACTTGCAACTAGTATTTTACCTAAAAAAATAGAAGAAGCAGTAGTAGAATATCAGCAGATGACAAAGGAAGGCTTTCCTTTAGATTATTTGAATATAGAGTACAATGTGACAGAGGCAAATAAAAAAATAGACGATATTTTAGACCGAGCAAAGGTATTAAATTTAGAGGATAGTTTATTTGAGTTAAAAGTTTTATCCGATTACTTTGATTCTGTTTTTACCGATTTTGAAAAAGAAAAAGTGGATCGTACACATTATGAAGAAAGTAATAAAGTCTTCTGCCGTAAATTAGAAAAAATGAATCAATTGTTAAATGATATATTTGCCCAAATTGATGATATTCGTAATTTATATAATTTATCTAATGATGACATTAAAGTTTTAAGTAATGTTAGGGAGTCATTATGCAATTTAAATGGTGATTATAAAGTTCTGATTGACCACACAGGCAATAATACATTTGCTTATTCTAAATTAACCAAGGAAATTGAAAATCTTACCATTAAACTATCCGCTTTAGAAGAAAATGTTGATAATATTTTAGATTCAATCGGTAGTATGAAAGAGGATGAAGTAAGGGCAAGACAACAATTAGATGAGATTAAGTTGATTTTAAAAGAATCAAAATCGAAAATTAGAGAATACAACTTACCTGTAATTCCACAAAATTATTTTGTGGAACTCAATGAAGCACAAGTTGCGATTAAAGAAATCGTGAAAGAATTGGAAAAAAAGCCAATTACAATTAATGTATTAAATACAAGAGTTGATACAGCACGGGATTTGGTTTTAAAATTGTATAATACAACAAAGGAAATGATGAAAACTGCGATGTTTGCAGAAATGGCAATTGTATATGGAAATCGGTATCGGAGTGCAGTAGAGGATTTAGATAAGTTTTTGACTTATGCTGAAAGATTATTTTACAAGGGAGAATACCAAAAGTCACTTGAAATTACAATTAATTCTTTGAATAAGGTAGAACAAGGCATTTATGATAAGTTACTTGGTTTATATGCCAGGGAAGAAAGATAAAATGTAAAACAAATTTAAAAAGTTCACAAAATTCTTTGCTTTTTAAAAGAAAAATGTTATAATCAGGATAATAAGGTGGTGTTCATATGAATAATAATGAATTTGAAATGGATGAAGTAAAACCAGTAGAGCCTGTAAATCCATTTTATGAGGAGACAAATCCTCTAGTAGAAAATTATGTAGAAATGCAACCACAAAATCAATATGCATATTCTTCACAATCAGAAGTAATGCAAGAATCTGTAATGCCAGTTACTCCGCAGCCCTTGGAGCAAGAAGATAGCCTATCTTATGCACAGATGCCCATAGTTGATAACTTGAATCCACAAATTCCCACAATAGATAGTGATATCAATGAAAATCCAAATGCGAAGATATCTTTACATAATAATATAGAGGAAAACATTCCAGTTTCATCTACACCTATAGATGAGAAAGTGGATAAGAGTACAATATGGATGTTGGTTATTTTATTTATTGGATTATTGGCGGTTATTATCGCATTACCATATATGTATGAATTGTTTTAACTTAATTGCAAAATAAAAAATAATGAAATAGTTTGCAGAACAAATGTATTTTGCTAATTGCAAACGGGGGGGGGGTAATACCCCTTTTTAGTGGTTGAAAAGGGATTAAAAAAGTAGTACACTAATAATATACTAAGAATAGAAAATAAAATTTAGTACAAACTAAAGTAGGAGGAGTT
>CAOJDP010000010.1 GCA_948433085.1 uncultured Caryophanales bacterium | reverse complement strand
AGAAAAGACACCAATTATGGAAGGTAAAAAATTTAAAACAGTTGATGTAGGAGAATTAGAATATGTAATGGCGATAGATGAAGAAGGAAACCTATGGGGTTGGGGAGGTAATAGGTATGGTCAACTGGGAGATGGGACAACAGAAGATAAAGCAAATCCAGTCCTAATTAAAGGAGGTACAAAATTTAAAACCGTATCCGCAGGATTCGATCGTACTATGGCGATAGATGAAGACGGAAACCTATGGGGCTGGGGAGACAATTTTAGAGGTCGATTAGGAGATGGAACAACGGAAGATAGATTAGTTCCAGTACAGATTAAAGAAGGGACTCATTTTAAAATGATATCAACAGGGAACAGTGATACGATAGCCATAGATGAAGACGGAAATCTATGGAGGTGGGGAAATAATTTTAGAGGTCAATTAGGCGATGGAACAAAAGAAGATAAAATAGTTCCAATAAAAATTATAGAAGGAACGAAATTTAAAAGTGCTTCAGCAAGTGAATATGAAGAATATAGTGGATACACATCAGTGATTGATATAGATGGAAATCTATGGATGTGGGGGTATGAGCATGACACTGAACTAGAACCAACTATCATAATGTCGTTGCAAAAATAGAAATGAATTAAGATAAATAAGATTATTTTTAAATACAAAAAGATTATTAGAAGAAAAAATAACATCTTACTTTTATAGATAAATATAAGAACAAAATAATTTAAATCATTCTATCCTATTTAATTTAATTGTATTGCAAAAATATTTGCTATTTCCTTTGATATATGGTAGAATAAGCTATAGAAAATCATAAAATAGTTTGCAAAAAGAACAAATTGAATTTGCCAATTGCAAACGGGGGGGGGTATCCCCTCTTTTTAGTGATTGGAAAGGATGGATAAAATGTAAAGAATGGATGGTATCTCAAAAATAGAATATAAAGTAGGAGGAGTTATATGAAAAGAAAAGGATTTACATTAATAGAATTGTTGGCAGTCATTGTGATATTAGCAATCATAGCCCTTATTGCAACACCAATGATATTAAATGTAGTAGAAAAAGCAAGAAGAGGAGCAGTAAAAGAAAGTGGAAATGGATATATAGAAGCAGTAGAAAAATATCAAGTAGAAGGGCAACTAGATAGTACAATGTATCAAATACCAAAAAATGAAATAGTAAAAATAAATGCATGTGAAACAACTTGTTTAAGAGACTTAATAGAAGTCAAAGGAGAAAAACCAAGTGGAAAAGAAGATTATATTCAATTAAATGACAAAGGAATCATAGAAGAAGGAAAGTTAACATTTAGTGGATATGAAGTAACGATTCAAAATGGAAAGGTAGAGAGTGTAGTAAAAGGAGGAGAAACACAAAATCAAGAGCCCGATGAAGTTGCAATAGGGCCTACACTTGGAATAAACTCACCGAGGTATGCAATTGATAGTGAAGGAACAGTATGGTACATGGGATTATTGGAAGGAAACCTACAAGGAGTAAAGTATGAATCCAATAAAAAGTTTAAAATGATTAGTGGAAATCTAGCCATAGATAGTGAGGGCGATTTATTTTACCTATGGTACTCGATGGATGATGAGGATAACATTATAGGTAGAGCTTCAATCATTCCAAACTCGGATAAAGTGAAGTATGTTTCTGCTTCAACTCGAAATGAAAATAGAATGGTAATTGATAGTGAAGGAAACTTGTGGTCTTATATTTTTATAGCGGATCACACGGAGGATGAACTTATAATGACTGACATAGAAAAGACACCAATTATGGAAGGTAAAAAATTTAAAACAGTTGATGTAGGAGAAACAGATTATGTAATGGCGATCGATGAAGACGGAAACCTATGGAGTTGGGGAAACAATGATAGAGGGCAATTAGGAGATGGAACAACGGAAGATAGAGTGACCCCAGCACAAATTATGTCTGGAATCAAATTCCAAAGTGTGTCAGCGGGAAATAGCCATGCAATGGTTATTGATGAAGATGGAAATCTGTGGGGCTTTGGAGCGAATAGTGCTGTTCAATCAGACAATAATGCAATTCCAAGCCAAATCATGCCAGAAATGAAATTCCAAAGTGCAGTAGCGAGTTCATATTCTGATTATAATAGAATAGAGAATAGCGTAATTGATAGTGAAGGAAATTTATGGATGTGGCTCTACAATGGAAAATCATTTTTGATAACAAAACTCCAAAAATAATGATGAATAAAAAATTTCTTCGTGGAAAAAGTAGAAAACTAGAATATATGTAAAAATTGTATAATAGAAATGGGGAATACAAGGTATAGGATAGACTGTTCTTACCATAAGAATGAATTCATTTCTTCCAAGCTTATAGTTCTAAATAGTTTGTAAGAAATAAACCATTATAAAATAGTATATATAACGATATGCACACTGTGAAAAAAATCACAGTTTTTATCTGCAAAAATAGTTTGTATATTGTATGATTTTTGCTATAATAAAAGAAAGATAAAAGGTGATATAATGATAGAAAAAAGAATAAATGAATTAATACAAATAATCCATCAAGCAAGCTATGAATATTACGTTTTAGATAATCCAACGATTACCGATCAAGAATATGACGACTTTTACAAAGAATTATTATCATTAGAAGAAAAATATCCACAGTTTAAAAGAGAAGATACCCCAACACAACGTGTAGGTGGAGAAGTATTGGATAAATTTAACAAAGTGACACATGAATTTCCAATGTTGTCATTTGATGATATTTTTAATGAAGATGAAATTGCTGCCTTTGATGAAAGAATTCGGAAAGTAATTCAAAATCCAACTTATACAGTAGAGCCCAAAATGGATGGGCTTTCAGGTTCTTTATTATATAAAAATGGTATTTTAATAAGAGCTGCCACTAGAGGAGATGGAGTAGTTGGGGAAGATATCACAGCAAATGTGAAAACCATTAAATCCGTTCCCTTACATTTAAAAGAAGATATTGATATTGAAGTACGTGGTGAAATCTATATGAGTAAATCTTCCTTTGAACAGGCAAATCTAGAAAGAGAAAAAAAAGGGGAAAACCTATTTGCAAATCCAAGAAATGCAGCAGCAGGCTCTGTAAGACAGCTAGACAGTAAAATTGCAGCTTCTAGGAATTTAGATTTTATGGCTTATTTTTTACCGAATCCAGAAGACTATGGGATTCAAACACAATCAGAATCTTTAGAATACTTAAGAAAATTAGGCTTTGTAACCAATCATAAACTCAATACAGTTGCACATTCTGTAGAAGAAATTGTATCTGTAATTGATACCCTTGCAAATAAAAGAAAAAATTTACCATATGAAATTGATGGTGTTGTTTTAAAAGTAAACAATTTGGAAGACGAAAAAAAACTTGGTTTTACTTCACGAGTACCTAGATGGGGAATTGCTTATAAATTTCCAGCAGAAGAAGTCTTAACAACCTTAAAAGAAATTAAATTTACAGTTGGAAGAACTGGTAAAATAACACCAAATGCGATATTTTCACCTGTCCATGTAGCAGGATCCTTAATTACAAAAGCAACACTTCATAATGAAGATTATTGCTTAGACAAAGATATACGATTAGGAGATGTGATTTCAATTCGAAAAGCAGGTGATGTAATTCCTGAAGTCGTAGAAGTGAAATTAGAACGAAGAAAAGAAGATACCCTACCATTTAAAATGATTACAGCGTGTCCCATGTGTGGCGCAGAATTGATTAAAAAAGATGCGAATCATTATTGCCCAAATGACCATTGTCCAGCCCGTCATATTGAGAGTTTAATCCATTTTGTTTCTAGAAATGCGATGGATATAGAGGGCTTTGGAGAACGAATAATTGAAGATTTTTATAATATGGGATACATCAAAACCTTCGTCGATTTTTACCATTTAGATAAGTATAAAGAAGAACTAATGGAATTAGAAGGGTTTGGTGCTAAAAGTATTTTAAATCTATTAGATAGCATTGAATCAAGTAAACAAAATTCGTTAGAGAGACTATTATTTGCTTTAGGTATTCGGTATGTTGGAAAGAAAAATGCCAAAATACTTGCAGAACATTATCAAACAATGGATGCTTTTTTAGCCGCTCATTATGAAGAATTAGTCGCAATCGATAATATCGGAGAAATGATCGCACAAAGTGTCGTAGCTTATAAAAATGATATAAAAAATATAGAACAAATTAATCAATTAAAAGCACTTGGATTATGTATGACATATAAAGGGTCAAAACTCGTTGTAGATGAAGCTTTTCAAAACAAAACATTTGTACTAACAGGTACACTAGAACAAATGACAAGAGAAGAAGCCAGCTTAGAAATTGAAAAAAGGGGTGGGAAAGTAACAGGTAGTGTAACAGGAAAAACAAGTGTAGTATTAGTTGGGAAAGATCCAGGCAGTAAATATGAAAAAGCAAAAAATTTGGGAATTGTAATTTGGAATGAAACGGAATTTTTAGAAAAATTGAATAATTGATTATTATGTAAAATTATGTAATTTTGGATAATTTCTATCATTTTTTCTTTTCCTATGTTATACTAAAATTAGAAAGGAATGATGATATGACATTCAATATTCGAGGGAATAAAATTGAAATTACTGAGGCAATCAAATCTTATGTAGAAAGCAAGTTAGGAAAGCTTGACAAGTACTTTGAAAACCCAAAGGAAATTAGTGCGAATGTAGTAGTACGTATGAGTGGAATTGATCAAATAATTGAAGTAACAATCCCCATTAAAAAAGTAGTATTACGCGCAGAAGAAAGAGGGAAAGATTTGTATGCAGCAATCGATATCGTATCCGACAAACTAGAAAGACAAATTCGTAAAAACAAAACAAAAATGCGTCATAAAAAGACACAAGATACAATGACTGCATTTGTTGATTTTGAAGTGAACGAGGAAGAATCAGAAGAACAAACAATTGTAAAGAGAAAACAATTTGAAGCAAAACCAATGAGTGAAGAAGAAGCGATGTTACAAATGGGTTTACTTGGACATGACTTTTTTATCTTCCAAGATGATCAAACAAATGGGGTTGCTGTACTATATAAAAGAAAAGATGGAAATTTCGGAATTATAGAAATACAATAAATTTTGAGATTGTTGAAAAATTTCAGCAATCTTTTTTGATTTTCATTTATAAGTAAAAAAAGCTTTCTATTATAATCAATTTTTGATAAAATATAGTATAGGAAAGGATGGATATCATGAAATTTTTAAAGAAAATATTTGATCATGAGTATAAAGAATTAGAAAAATTTAAATTAATTGCAGATAAAATTATGGAATTAGAACCTGTGATAGAAAAATTAAATGATGAAGAATTAAAAGGGAAAACAGAAGAATTTAAAAATAGATTAAATAGCGGAGAAACTTTAGAGGATATTAAAGAAGAAGCATTTGCAGTTGCAAGAGAAGCAGCTTATCGTGTCATAGGGGAAAAACCATATTATGTTCAAATTTTAGGCGGACTTGCAATTCACTATGGTAATATTGCTGAAATGAAAACAGGAGAAGGAAAAACATTGACTTCAACGATGCCTGCTTATTTAAATGCATTAACAGGCAAGGGTGTACATATTATTACAGTTAACGAATATTTAGCGACACGTGATGCGGATTGGATGGGAAATATTTATCGTTTTTTAGGCCTTACTGTAGGTGTAAATTTAAGAGAACTTACACATAGTGAGAAAAAGAAAGTGTATGAATCTGATATTATGTATACAATCAATAGTGAACTAGGTTTTGATTATTTAAGAGATAATATGGTTGTAAAAGCTTCAGATCGTGTTGCACGACCATTTAACTTTGCAATTGTAGATGAAGTAGATTCTGTTTTGATTGATGAAGCAAGAACACCATTAATTATATCAGGTGGACGTATGGAATCCGCTAATCTTTATATCGATGCAGATAAATTTGTAAAGAAATTAAAAGAAAATGATGGTTATATTTATGATGAAAAAAATAAGACAGTTACATTAGATGAAAAAGGAATTAAAGAGGGTGAGACTTATTTTAGAGTCGAAAATTTATATGACCTCAATAATACTACACTTGTACACTATATTAATCAAGCTTTAAAAGCAAACTATGCAATGAAAAAAGATTTCGATTATGTAGTAAGTGAAGGAAAAATCGTGATTGTAGATCCATTTACAGGTCGGTTGATGGCAGGAAGAAATTATTCTGATGGATTACATCAAGCAATTGAGGCAAAAGAAGGCGTTGAAATAGAACAAGAAACAAGAACCTTAGCAACTATAACAATTCAGAATTTATTTAGAATGTATAATAAATTAGCTGGTATGACAGGAACAGCAAAAACAGAAGAAGAAGAATTTAGAGAAATTTATAATATGTATGTTATTTCAATTCCAACGAACAAACCAGTTGCACGTGTAGATTATGGTGATTTGTTGTTCGCTACAAAAAAAGGTAAATATAAAGCAATAGTAAGTGAAATTAAAGAACGTTATGAAAAAGGGCAACCTGTTTTAGTAGGAACAATTGCAGTTGAAACAAGTGAATTAATTAGCTCGATGTTAAAAAAAGAGCATGTTCCTCATGAAATTTTGAATGCAAAAAATCATGCACGTGAAGCTGAAATTATTGCAAAAGCGGGTGAAAAAGGATCTGTTACAATCGCAACAAATATGGCAGGTCGTGGAACGGATATTAAATTAGGTAAGGGTGTAAAAGAATTAGGCGGTTTATGTGTGATAGGAACAGAACGTCATGAGTCTAGAAGAATTGATAATCAGTTGCGTGGACGTTCAGGAAGACAGGGAGATCCAGGTTTTTCTCAATTCTGTGTGTCATTTGAAGATGAATTAATGGTAAGATTTGGAACAGATCGTGCAAAAGCATTGTTAGCCCGTGTCGGTTTTGATGATGATATGTCAATTCGTAATAAAATGTTATCAGGTTCCATTGAGTCCGCACAAAAACGCGTAGAGGGGAATAACTTTGATACTCGTAAGACGCTATTAGAGTATGATGATGTCATTAATCAACAACGTACTTATATATATCAAAAAAGAAATGAGATATTGGATTCTGAATCTATTCATGAACGAATATTAGAAACCTTTCAAAACTTTTTAGGAGATTTTGTAGATAGTCATATTGCTCCTGAAGGATTTTTAACAGAAAAAGATTATTCAGAAATTTTAGAATTTGTGAATGAACATTTACTGAAAAGAAAAATGGATATCATTGATCTCCAGGACAAAAATGTAGATCAATTGATTGACTATTTATATAATTTATTGAAAAAAGAATATGAAGATAAATTAAAAGAGCTCCCTGAAGAAATCTCACAAGAATTTGAAAAAGCTACGTCATTAAGAGTAATAGATACGCATTGGATGAATCATATTAATACAATGTCACATTTAAGAGAAGGAATTTATTTAAGGGGTTATGCCCAGGAAAATCCTTTGCGTGCTTATAAAACAGAAGGATTTGAATTGTATGAAAATTTATTAAGTAACATTGATAAAGAAACAACTATGTTTTTATTGAAAGCTGAAATTCGTCAAAATATAGAAAGAAAGCAAGTAGCCAAAGGAGAAGCAGTTACAGATCAAACCAAAACAAAAAAAGCAACTCCGAAGCAGGTAAATAAAATTGGGAGAAATGAATCTTGCCCATGTGGTTCGGGAAAGAAATACAAACAATGCTGTGGAAAGTAGCATAAAATAAGGAAATAATTAAAATTTTAAAAGGTAATAAATTTGTTGTTTGTCACCCAACAAATAAAAATGTGGACAAACTCCATTAAAATAAAAGGATGCCAGCAAAATAAATTTGTTGACATCCTTTTATAAATATTGAGGTGAAATAATTATGGCAGTAAATATTGAATATTTTTTAAGTCAAAAATATGATAGATATGAATTACAAGGAGTACTAAGAACAGAAGAATTGTATAATGATATAAATAACGTGTATTTAAAAAAATTATTTGCTATTTTACATCAGGAATTTAATCGTCTGCTTAATTTTATGTATAGAAAAACAAACGGTCATTTTAACGCAAACGAAAGTAGAGAATTAGATGAATATATAAAATTATATGAAGATATGAAATATGTATTAAAAGAAACATCGTTATCTTTTGAAATTGATAAAGATTATGCTTCTTTTATAGAAGAATGTAAAAAATTTTTGCTTTTAAGTGGAGGTAGTCCAATTCCTAAAGATTTAAAAAAAATTAAGTTGATTGAGTATGAACCAATATTTACAATGACAAGGTCTGTAAAAATAGTGAACAAGTTAGAAGAGAAAAGGTATCCTATTCATTTAATTGGAGAGGGTTCTTATGCAAAAGTGTTTAAATATGTAGATAAGTTTTATAATAAGACCTTTGTAATAAAACAAGCAAAGAAAGATTTAGATGAAAAGGAAATAGAAAGATTTAAAAAAGAATATCAAACTTTAAAAGAATTGAAATCACCATATATTTTAGAGGTTTATAATTATGATGAAGAAAGAAATGAATATTATGCAGAATATGTTAATCAAACATTGTATGAATTTATAAGTAAGAATAATAATAAAATAACAACTGATATAAGAGTTAATATAGTAAATCAATTATTTAAAGCCTTTTCATATATTCATCGAAAGGGATATCTTCATAGAGATATTAGTTTAACAAATGTTCTGGTAAAAAAAATACGATGATTTAATGATTATAAAAGCTTCAGATTTTGGTCTAGTTAAGGAAGAAAATAGTAATTTAACAAGCACGGATTCTGAGGTAAAAGAATCACTAAATGATAGCAATTTGGCTATTATTGGCTTCAAAAATTATTCTGTTGAATATGAAACATACGCACTAACAAGACTTATATATTTTGTTATGACAGGAAAATCAAATTTAGAGAAAAATAGTGATACCAAATTAGAAGAATTTGTATTAAAAGGTACGGATTATAATATCAATAACCGTTTTAAAAGTATAGAAGAAATGAAAATATATTTTAATCAAATATTTAATAAATAGTGGTAGTAAAACTTGCTACCCTTTTTTGTGTTGTAAAATTATAATGGTCAAAGAAAGGAAGATGATAAGATGCTCAATATTAGAAAACGTGGTAATGTATATCAATATTGCTTTGAAGCAGGTAAAGTAAATGGAAAGAGAAAGCAAATAACAAAATCAGGCTTTAAAACTAAAAATGAAGCGTATATTGCAGGACAAAAAGCATATGATGAACGCCTTAACGGGGTAACTACTAATGAATGCAATATGTTATATGGAGATTATTTAGATTACTGGATGAAAGAATATTTTGAAATAAATTACAAATATTCTACAGCAAAGAGATATAAAGAATCTTTTGGTAATATAAAAGAAGAATTAGGTAATTATAAATTATCAGTTCTAACTCCATATATTTTAAATCAAGCATTATTAAAGTTATATCAAACATCTAGTACGAAAGAAGCATTAAGAAATTATCAAAAGGTTATTAAAAGTTCTTTAAGAGATGCAACATATTATTTTGGGTTTATTAAAAACAATATAGCCTGTGATTTAGAAATACCTAGAGTATTATCCTTTGAATCAAAAAAAATAATGTAAAACATGTTTATACTAAAGATGAAATAGAAATAATTTTAAATAGATTTAAAGATAATAAAGTATTTGTATGTGCGTTTCTTACTGCTTGCTATACAGGTATGAGAACTAGTGAGGTATTTGCGCTAACTTGGAATGATATAGATTTAGATAATAGAATTATCAAAATAAATAAAACAGTGTATGCAAAAGATAATGAAGAAAATGGTAGATGGCATTTAGGCACAACTAAAACACTAGGTAGTCAAAGAGAGGTTTATATTTGTAATAGTTTATATGCAGTACTAATAGATTATAAAAATATACAAAATAATTTAAAAAAGCAATATGGAAAAAAGTACAAAGGATATATTCTAGAAGAGGTGAAAAATAAATATGGCAAGTTAGTTAAATATAAAATTGTGGAAAGTTATTCTAAAAATAATAGAGTAGAAATGGTATTTACTAGAAAAGATGGAACATATTCTGGAACAGATATTATAAGATATCCATTTAAAATTATTCATCATGAATTAGAAATCAATTGTAGATTTTATGATTTAAGAGGTAGCTTTGCTACAAAAGCATTAAGAAATGGAAATGAGATAAAAGATATTTCTAAACTATTAGGTCATAGTAGAATTGAAACAACACAAAATTACTATATTACTAGTACTACTAATGATTTAATTAAAATTTGTGAATCAATAGAAAAAGAAATAGATATAAATTTGAGAGCTAAATTTTAGTAGTATCATTGTTAAGTGATATAAAAAATAGTATAATATGATTAGTTGATTACTTAATGAATAATTGTTAAAGGAGGTGCTAAAAATGGAAGATAAAGTAATTGGAAATGAGAAAAATATTTTATTTTACAATGATGAAGATGGTAATACTAAAGTAGAAGTATTATTAGAAAACGAAGATGTTTGGTTAAATACAGAAGCCTTATCAACTTTGTTTAACATTGATAGAAGTGGTATTGTTAAACATATCAATAACATTTATAGAGATGAAGAACTAGAAGAAAAGTCAACTTGTGCAAAAATTGCACAAGTTCAAAAGGAAGGAAATCGAAACGTAAAAAGGGTTTATCCATACTACAATCTTGATATGATTATTTCTATTGGATTTAGAGTTAATTCCAAAAAAGCAATTAAATTTAGAACTTGGGCAAATAAGATAATTAAAGATTATATGGTACAAGGTTTTGCTTTAAACGATGAACGATTTATGAAAGCAAGAAAGTCTGATCAAGAATATTTTAAAAGATTGCTTGAAAGAATTAAATTAATTCGTACAAGTGAAAGAATGTTTTATCAAAAAATTACTGATATTTTTGCTGAATGTTCAATCGATTACGATAAAGATAGTGATATGGCAATGACGTTTTATAAAACGGTTCAAAATAAATTCCACTATGCTATCACTGGTCAGACTGCTGCTGAAATTGTCTATAATAGAGTTGATGCAAAAAAAGATAATATGGGACTTACAACGTGGGAGAACTCTCCTGATGGAAAAATACTGAAATCAGATGTTATAATTGCTAAAAATTATTTAGACGAAAAAGAAATTAAAAACTTGAATAATTTGGTCAACTTATTTTTAGATATTGCTGAAAATAATGCCGAAAGAAATATTGCAATGTATATGAATGATTGGAAGAACGAAGTGGAAAATGCATTAAAAGTATTTCATTATGATGTTTTGGAGAGTAAAGGTAAAATATCACACAAACAGGCAAAGGAAAAAGCCGAAAGTGAGTATGAAAAATACAAGGTTATCCAAGACAATAATTATATATCTGATTTTGACAGATTGCTAAATGAAACAAAGCAAATTGAAGATAAGTAATTTGCACATTTTATAAAATATTAAAATTATGATATACTTATCACAGTGAACGAATGTGGACAATGTCCTCAATTTGTCCACAGTAGAGAAATATTTATAATAGAAATAATACTAATAATACGGATAATATAGGAATTACCTAGTCCTAAAAACTTAGAAATATCAATAATATTATAAATATTGTAAGTATTGATAATATGGGAGTACAAAGTTCTTGTGGTTCGGGCAAAAAGTACAAAAATTGCTGCGGAAAGTAAGATAAATAAAGGATTTGCAAGAGTTTTGCAAAGTTAAAAAATGTTAACAAATTTAAATTTGTTTGCAAGTAATTAAAAAATATGGCTTAAATGCCCTAAAATAAAGGATGTAAACAGAAAAAATATGTGAACATCCTTTTAAAATTCAAGAAAGTGAGGTAATATCTATTGAAAAAAGATGAAGTAATAGCGGAAATAATTGTAAAAGAAAATAAAGTAGGAATTTTAAGAGTAGGAAATGTAAATTATATTTCATTAACAGATTTGGCTAAGTATCAAAATTCTAGTGATCCATCTTTTACAGTAAAGAATTGGCTAAGAAGAATTACAACTATTGATTACATTGGTTTATGGGAAGAAATTCATAATCCTGATTTTAATTTGGTCGAATTCGACCAAATTAAAACTGAGTATGGTAGAAACTCTTTTGCAATGTCTCCATCTCAATGGATTAAAAGAACCAATGCAATAGGCATTATCTCTAAAGGTGGAAGATATAGCATTGGAACTTTTGCTCATCCAGATATTGCCTTTGAATTTGCTAGTTGGTTATCTCCAGAATTCAAATTATATTTAATAACTGAATTTGAAAGATTAAAAACTAATGAAGCATATCAAGAAAAAATAGATTGGCAAGCTAATAGAATACTTTCAAAGTTAAATTATGTAGTTCACACTGATGCAGTAAAAACTTATATAGTTCCAACGCTTACTGAAGCACAAAAGAAATTTGTATATGCTGAAGAAGCTGATGTTTTAAATGTTGCATTATTTGGTATGACAGCTAAAGAATGGAGAGATAATAATCCAAAACTTGCAAAAGAAGGAAATATTAGAGATTACACTGATGCAGTAAAAACTTATATAGTTCCAACGCTTACTGAAGCACAAAAGAAATTTGTATATGCTGAAGAAGCTGATGTTTTAAATGTTGCATTATTTGGTATGACAGCTAAAGAATGGAGAGATAATAATCCAAAACTTGCAAAAGAAGGAAATATTAGAGATTACACTGATTTATTACATTTAGTGATATTAAATAATCTTCAAAATACGAATGCTCTATTGATTGAAGAAAAAGTACCTCAAAATGAAAGACTTGTTAGACTCAATAATTCAGCAAGAAGACAAATGAAAGTATTAAAAGACAATAAGAATATCAAAGAATTAGAATTATTACAAAAACAAGTTAATGAAGAAAAAGAATTATTAATTGATTAAAATAGAGAGTGTTAACAGACAATGTTAATGCTCTTTTGTTTTATATAGAAAAGGAAAGGATGATTATATGAGAAGAGTAAATGTAAGAAAAAGAGGAAAGGTTTATCAATATCAATTTGAGATTGGAACTATTAATGGTAAAAGGAAGTTTATTAATAAGTCAGGATTTAAAACTCAGAATGAAGATATTCATCTGGACAACTTGCTTATGAAAAGTATATTAATGGAGGTGTAACATTTAGACAATCACAAATGTCATATTCCGATTATTTAGATTATTGGATGAAGGAGTATTTTGAAATTAATTATAAATATACAACAGCAAAAAGATATTCTGAAGCGTTTGAAACCATAAAAAAAAGAAATGGGTAAATATAAACTTGCTTATATAACACCATATATTTTAAATCAAGTACTACTTAGAATTGCTCAAAGAGTAAATTCAAAAGATGCATTAAGAAATTATCAAAAGGTAATTAGGAGTTCACTCAGAGATGCTGCTTATTATTTTAGATTTATTGAAAACAATCTGGCTGCTGATTTACAATTGCCAAGAGTCTATTTTTTTGAGGTAAAAAAAACGATGTAAAATATATCTATACCCAAGAAGAAATTGATACGATACTATTAAGGTTCAAAAATAACTATACTTTTACTTGTACATTTTTAACTGCATGTTATACAGGAATGAGAACAGGAGAAGTATTAGCATTGACATGGGATGATATAGACTTAGAAAAACAAATAATAAAAGTTAATAAAACAATATATGCAAGGAAAAGCGATGAAACTGGTAGATGGTATTTAGGTACGACTAAAACACAAGGTAGTTGTAGATATGTTTATATCTGTGACACTTTAAAAATGGCTTTGCAAAACTACAAAAAGAATCAAGAAAATAACAAAAAACTATACAGAAAAAGCTATCATAATTATTCTTTAGAAGAAATTAAAAATAAATATGGTAAGCTTGTAGAGTATAAAATAGTTGATCTTAAGCATAAATCTAAAAATAGAAAACAAGTTAGTTTAGTTTTTACAAAAAAGAATGGGAAATGTTCTAGAACAGATATGCTTAGATATCCTTTTAAAATTATCCATGAAGAACTAAATATAAAGAATTGTAGATTTTATGATTTAAGAGGAAGCTTTACAACTAAGACATTACGAAGTGGAATTGAAATTAAAGATGTGTCTAGTGTACTTGGACATAGTAGAGTAGAAACCACAGAAAATTATTATAATATTAGCAATGAAGAAACAAAAAAATGTGCTAACGAATCGTTTGAACAAATAGTTAAATCGGATATAATAAATACGATTATTAAATATTAGAATTAATTGCTACTTATTAATAAATAAAAAAACAAAAAATAAATATTTGTAATATAATCTTAGTGAGTGAAGGATGCAAACAATGTTTGCCAAATGTTTGCTGATAAGAAATAATTTATAGTAACAATAATACTATAAATACCACAAATACTGATGTTACGGAATCCATAAAATAAAGAAATACCAATAATATAATAAATAACATAAATACTATATATACTGGATTTGCTTCAACTTGTGGTTCGGGAAAGAAATATAGGCAATGTTGCGGAAAGTAGTATAAAATAAGGAAAAGTTAAATTTTAAAAAGGTAACAAATTTGTTGTTTGTCAACCGATTAAATAAAATGTGGACAAGATTCATTGAAAATAAAGGATGTCAGCAAAAATAAATTTGTTGATATCCTTTTTATAAAAATTGAGGTATTAAAAATGATACTAATAATATCGATAATATAGGAAATACCTAGTCCTAAAAAACTAGAAATATCAATAATATTATAAATATTAGATGTATTGATAATATAGGAAAATCTACTTCTCGTGGTTTGGAAAAAAGTATAAGCAATGTTGTGGAACATAAGATAAAATAAGGATGTAGACAACATTTTAACTGCGTACCTCCTTTTTTTATATAATTGATGTTATAATATATATATAGGAGTTGATAATTATGAGGAAACCACAAAAATTAAATAAGGGTGATAAGATAGCGATAGTAAGTTTATCAAGTGGATTACTTGGGATGCCTTTTTGTAAGCATGAATTAGATATCGCAATTAAAAGATTAAAAGACTTTGGGTTAAAACCAGTTATTATGCCAAATGCGTTAAAAGGCATTGATTTTATAAAAGAACACCCAGAAGCAAGAGCAAGCGATCTAAAGCAAGCATTTATAGATGATAGTATAAAAGGAATTATATGTGCGATTGGTGGAGATGATACCTATAGAACGATTCCTTATCTAATGGAAGACGAAGAATTTAAAGAAGCAGTCAGAAATAATCCTAAAATATTTACTGGATTTTCAGATACAACGAATAACCATTTAATGCTAAATAAATTAGGGCTATCCACCTTTTATGGACCTTGTGTAATAGTTGATTTAGCAGAACTTGATAATGATATGCTTCCTTATACAAAAGAACAGTTTAATAAATTTTTTTCAAATGATTCAAATTATGAAATAATATCAAGTCCTATTTGGTATAGAGAAAGAGAAAGTTTTGGTGTTGAAGAAATAGGGAAACCAAGAACAAGTTGCAAAGAAGAACACGGATATGAAGTTTTAAATGGAGCTGGCAAAGTTACAGGTAAATTGTACGGCGGATGTATTGAAAGTATATATGATGATTATACAGGGAATAGATACGGTGATGAACCACAAATTTTTGAAAAATATAAAATATTTCCAACAGATAAAGAATGGAGAGAAAAAATATTATTTTTAGAAACATCAGAAGAAAAGCCAAAACCTGAAGCATTAGAACAAATGTTATTGGAACTCAAAAGTAGAAATATATTAAGCCTAGTTAAAGGAATTATTGTTGGAAAACCACAAGATGAACAATACTACGAACAATACAAAGAAGTATATAAAAAGGTATTTGAAGATTTAAATACACCTGTGCTATTTAACGTTAACTTTGGGCATTCAGTTCCAAGATGCATTATTCCTTATGATGCAGAAGCAACAATAGACTATGATAATAAAAAAATATTCATTAATGAGTCTATTTTTAGAAAAGATAAAAATATATAAAAAGTAAATAAATATCCAAAATATTGACTAGATGTTAAATGTTTAGCGAAAATCTTTAGTGGACTTATCCAATAAGCGTATGAATATTTTAGAACTTGATTTTACTATTTTTCTAATTAATTTTTTTTCACTTTTTTTAAGAACTTCTTCTATAATCCCAATATACCCTTTATTTGCAATCGTTAGTTGAATTCGTTTCTCTGTGAAAGCATGGAGACCTTTATAGTTATCTATGACTGCCTTTGTTATGAGAATATCAATATGATTTTGTGCTATTAGATAGAAAAAAATTTATAAACCTTATTAGAAAATCAATTAGATTAGGAGTTGTCACAATGAAAAAACCAGAATTATTAAGTCCTGCTGGAAATATGGAATGTTTATATGCAGCTGTACAAGGAGGATGTGACGCTGTTTATTTAGGTGGCCATGCATTTGGAGCTAGAAGTTTTGCAGGTAATTTTTCAGACGAAGCTATCATAGAAGCAGTAAAATATGCACACCTCTATGGTGTGAAAGTTTATGTAACTGTCAATACTTTAGTCTATGAAAATGAAGTAGATAGATTTATGACCTACATTGATTTTTTATATCGTAATAATGTAGACGCGATTATTGTGCAAGATTTAGGCATGATGGATTTAGTTCGCAAAATATATCCCAACTTGGAAATTCATGCCTCCACACAAATGCATATTCATAATATTGAAGGGGTAAAGGCTGCGCAAAGTTTAGGATTAAAAAGAGTCGTTCTTGCCCGTGAAACAGATATGGATACAATATGTAATATTAAGCAAAATACAAATATAGAACTTGAAATATTCATTCATGGAGCTTTGTGTTTTTGTTATTCTGGTCAATGTTTAATGAGTAGTATGATTGGTGGAAGAAGTGGAAATAGGGGAACCTGTACACAGTGTTGTAGAATGCCTTATACACTATATAATAATGGTAGAAAAATAAATATGGATCCCTATGTTTTAAGTCCTAAGGATTTAAATAGCTTGGACAATATCGGAAAACTGATTGAAATTGGAGTAGATAGCCTTAAAATAGAAGGTCGAATGAAAAGACCAGAGTATGTATATTATGTAACAAAACTTTATCGTAAAGCCATTGATCAGTATTGTGATACAAAACACATTACAATCACAGATATAGAAATAAATACATTAAAAAAATTGTTTCATAGAGGATTTACCAAAGGATTTCTATTTCATGAATCGAATTCAAAATGGATCAATCCAAAACGGCCTAATCATATTGGTATAAAAGTAGGAGAAGTTATTTGTTACAAAAAAGGATGGGTTACTTGTAAATTAATGTGTACACTACATCAAAACGATGGAATACGTATTTTAGGAAAACAAGAAGATAAAGGTTGTATATTAAATAAAATATATCAAAATAAAAAATTAGTAAACAGTGGAAAAACAAATGAAGAAATTTCTTTTTTCTTGAAAGGGGCATTTCAAAAAGGAGATGCACTTGTATTAACAAGTGATTTCAATGAATTACTTGCTATTCAAAAGGAAATCGCTAGTAAACCTAGAAAAGTTCCAATCGATGGAAAGTTGACAGTGAAAATAGGGTGCTGCCTACAATATCAAATCTATGATGGATTTCATACAGTTACAGTAAGGGGAACAATTCCTGTCACAGAGGCAAAAAAACTACCCGTTAGTAAAGAACGTATATATGAACAGTTCAATAAATTAGGAGATACCGTATATAGATTAACAAATTTGGATTTTGAGATGGACCAAAATGTTTTTGTCCCTATACAAGAATTGAATCAAATTCGTAGACAAGCAATAGAACAATTGAATGAAAAAAGAATCTATAAAAGAGATTGTTATAGGGGAAAATATACAATTAATGTACCAGAATGGATAGAAGACCAGGGTTATACTATACATACGAAAGATGGGAAAATTAAAGGGGATTTCCAATATAAACAAATATACATGGAAGATAAAAAAATGTATGAAAAGTGGAAAGAAGATTCTCATTATATTTATCAATTACCTAGAGTAATTACAGAATTTGAATCAATTGATTCTCCACTGATAGCAAGAGAATTGGGAAGTATTTATTATTATCATCCAATTTATTCTGATTTTTCATTAAACGTAACAAATTCTTATGCAGTCGCATTTCTTCATAGTCTTGGAATTCAACGTGTTACACTTTCTTTAGAACTAAATCTAGCACAAATTCAGGAATTGATTGAGGCCTATCAAAAACGCTATCATAAAAAACCAAATGTAGAAGTTTTAATTACAGAATATCCTGAAGTAATGATTACAAAATTTGACTTGCCTTCTTATTATCAAACTTCAAATTCCCTTACAATGGAAGATGAAAAAAAACATCAATTTTTAATACGAAAATCAGATGCATATACAAAAATTTACTATCATAAAAAACAAGATTTACTGATACCAGAGCAATTGTTTTCAATCGGTGTAAATACAGTTTCTTTTGATAATATTTCTTAATTGGTTTACATTTCTCTTTGAGATTCCAATAATATACTATATTTTTTTAGAAAAATGAATTATAATGATAATAGAAGGTGATACCATGAGAGAACAAATAATAGAAATATTGAAACAGGAAAAGAAAGCATTATCTGTTACAGAAATTAATGATGCTTTAGCTTATAAAACAGTAGATGAATTTAAAGAATTATTGAAAGAACTGAATCGGATGGAAGATGAGCTTTTATTGTATCGTACAAATAAGGATAATTATATGTTGTTCAATAATAGTCATTTAAAACTAGGACGTATGATGGCAACCAAAAAGGGATATGGATTTGTCGATATTGAAGGAGATGAAGATGTTTTTATTCCACCTACATGTATGAATAATGCAATTCATGGAGACAAGGTAATTGTTGAAATTACATCTAAAAAGGGAACTGATTTAGAAGGAAGAATTGTAAAAATCGTCGATCGAAAATTAAAACTTATGGTTGGGGAGTATACTGTAAATGATGGTGTTGGAACGATTCTTTTAGATGATGAAAAGATAAAATTGAGTATATTAATTCCGAAAGAAAAAAGTATGGGTGCAATGGCTGGTCATAAGGTTTTGGTAAAAGTGACCAATAAGTTAAAAAATAACACCTATAATGGAGAAATTGTCAAAATTATTGGTCACAAAAATGATCCTGGAGTCGACATTTTATCCATTGTAAATAAATATGGTATCAATGATACATTTAATGAAGAAGTGATGGCTGAATTAGAAGAGATTCCTGATTTTGTAAAAACAGAAGAAATGATGGGTAGAAAAGATCTTCGTGATAGAGAAATTT
The DNA here is from genome assembly GCA_948433085.1 of uncultured Caryophanales bacterium. GTDB lineage: Bacteria > Bacillota_I > Bacilli_A > RF39 > UBA660 > UBA5026. The sequence continues at coordinate 14,886 of CAOJDP010000010.1, read as the reverse complement.
TTACAATAGATGGGGATGATACGAAAGATATAGATGATGCAATTTCAATTCAAGTATTGGAAAACGGAAATTATGAACTAGGTGTACATATTGCAGACGTTAGTTATTATGTAAAAGAGGGAAGTAAATTAAATGAAGAAGCCTATGATAGAGGGACCAGTGTTTACCTAGCAGACAGAGTTATTCCCATGTTACCACATAAATTATCAAATGGGATTTGTTCTTTAAATCCAGAAGAAGATAGACTTGCAGTTTCTTGTGTGATGGAAATTGATTTGAGGGGCAATGTTGTTTCTTATGACATATTTGAAAGTGTAATTCGTTCTAGAAAACAAATGACCTATAAAAAAGTGAATCAAGTATTAGAAGAAAATATAGTTCCAGAAGGATATGCGCCATATAAAGATGCTTTACTTCAAATGAAAAAACTTAGTGATATTTTAAGAAATCATATGGAAGAAAAGGGGTATATTGATTTTGATATCGATGAGGCTAAAATTATTGTAAACGATAAAGGAGAAGCAATTGATGTTGTTTTAAGAAATCGTGGTACAGGAGAGAAATTAATTGAAGATTTTATGATTGTAGCAAATGAAACAGTTGCTTCCTGTATTTATTTTATGGAACTTCCGTTTGTTTACCGTATCCATGGAGAACCAAATGAAGAAAAGATAACAAAATTCCTTAATTTTGTAAGTAGTTTGGGCTATCATGTAAAAGGTGATTTGAAAAAAATGCATCCTAGAGTGATGCAAGATATTTTAAGACAATTAAGTGATAAAAAAGAATTTCATATTTTATCCTCTTTGCTATTAAGAAGTATGCAAAAAGCAGTTTATGATTCTACAAATATTGGGCACTTTGGACTTGCTAGTAAATGTTATACACATTTTACCTCTCCAATTAGGAGATATCCAGATACCACAGTGCATCGATTATTACGTAAATATTTATTCAATCACCAGGTAGATTCTGAAACCGTTAGTTATTGGGAAAGGGAACTTCCAATTTTATGTGAGCATGCTTCTGAAAAAGAAAGAGATTCGATTGAATGCGAACGTGAAGTGGATGATATGAAAAAGGCTGAATATATGATAAGTCATATAGGAGAAGAATATACAGGAATGATTAGCGGTATTATGAATTTTGGAATGTTTATTGAGCTTCCTAATTTAGTAGAAGGCTTGGTTCGCGTAGATGATTTGACAGACGATCATTATTTGTACGATGAATCAACGCTTACTTTACGAGGTATAAAAAATAAAAAAGGCTATCGTTTAGGAGATACTGTGGATGTAATTGTGAAAGCAGCAAATAAAGAATTAAGGACAGTTGATTTTGTGCTTGCGAATGATCAGAATCGAAAATTGTATGGAAAAAAATATAACAGTGATAAATCTTAAAATTTTGAATAATATTAGGCATTTCGTTTCATGCAAGAAAGAATTATAAAAAATCTTTTGAAATGAATTAGAAAATCATTATTTATGGGGAATATGTAGATAATAGTGTCTCAAAAGAATATGAATGAAAACTACAAAATTCTCAAATTTATGAAAGACAAGAATATAATGGAATCGAAACGCAACAATTATAAGATGAATAAAACGGATTAAAATATAAAAGGAATTGATAATTGAAAGAAGTGTAATAGAAGGTGATATCATGATAGAAATTAATAATCGCAAAGCGAGATATGATTATGAAATTGTAGATACATATGAGTCTGGCATTGTTTTAACAGGAACAGAAATTAAATCTATTCGGAATGGAGATGCCAATTTAAAGGATAGTTATGCAATTTACAAAAATGGTGAAATCTTTTTACTCGGAATGCATATTAGTCCATATAAGGAAGGAAATCAATTTAATCATGATGAACTGCGTACAAGAAAGTTATTGTTGCACAAAAAGGAAATATGGAAAATTCGTGATGCTTTACAATTAGATGGGTATACATTGATTCCAATCAAACTGTATTTTAATCGAAATAAGGCAAAGCTGTTGTTAGGAATTGCTAAGGGTAAGAAATTGTATGACAAAAGAGAGAGTATTAAAAAAAGAGATATGGAAAGAGAGATTAGAAAGAAATATAAAACTTTCTAGTTTTTTTGACAAAATAAGGAGTTTACTATATACTAATACAGCAAAAAGGAGAAATGATTATGAGTACATCATATCAAAAGGCTTTCAAAAATACAAAGTCAGTGGTAAAAGTTTATTTAGAATTAGCTAAATTAGAAAAAAATGGTAAATTGAAAAGTAAAATTTATCAGGATATGTTTTCTTTATTAGAACATATGATTTCTGTTGAAAATTATGAAAAAGTGAAAATAGACGATTCTATCGTAAGTGAAGAATATCAAAAAGCAATAAAAGAACAATTGAATGGAAATTTCTTTTTAGATTTCGATTCCCAAGTATTAATTAGTATGCGGTTTTCTAATCAAATGGATTCTAAACATCTTTATACATTAAATGGTTGTATAGAAGGTGAAGTAGCAAAGAAGTTGCAAGGAAATTTTGAACTTAGTTTTTATAATGAAATCAATTGTTTTATGAATCAAGAAAGATTGGAAAAAGATGCTAAAAACCATCTTATAGATTTTAAATATGCATTGTTAGCGACCTCTCCTAGTGTTGAAAAAAATGTTCTTTTAGGTGAAACATTTCTTCCATTTACAAGCGAAGAAATGTGTGATGAGGAGTTAGCTATATCAAAACAGTATTTTTATAGTATAGTATCTGAAATTACAACTTATTTATTTTCTATATTGGACGCTGATATTAATTCTGAAACATTACCTATTGTTTTGTATGCAAAAGCTTGTTTAAAAATGTTACCGTCTTATATTACAAAACCTTTTTTGGATACGAAAAGGAATTTGATTAGTGCGCATCGTCTTTTGGGTAAACTCAATGGTGTTAGTCGTGATAAAATTGCAGATATGTTAACATATTTGCTTGGGGAATCTAGTAATGAAAAGGTAAAAAAGTAATTGCTTTCTAAGAATAGATATGTTATAATCTGTTCACGGGGCTGCTTTGGTTTCGACAGGAGTGTTCTCGTTTTAGTTGCAAGTGGGGAGTACACCTTACGTACAAACAAAAATTAAATGGAAACAAATTAAAAAATGCATTTGCTACTTTATTCAATAAGAATACTGTAGCCTTCGCTTAATTGAATTAAGGAATGCGGCTTTCTTTTATTCTTTTCCTACGGGAATTTAAGAGGGCTTGATTGAGTAGGATATACTGTTATTTTGTTCTAGGGTAACAATGAATTTTTCGGAACTTACTAGGCTATGGAGTGTTGGTTACTGACATAGTTTAGGAAATAAAATAATCAACTAAACTTGTAGATACTATTACTGGGATATTTTTGGACAGGAGTTCGATTCTCCTCAGCTCCACCAGATGATGCACAGGCGAACTATTTCTACTATTTTAGAGGTGGTTTCGCTGTATATATAAAGCTTTAATAAAGCAAGTAAAAACGACTGTTTTAAGAAATAGTCGTTTTTATATTATAGTTTAATTTGTATTAATAATTATAGAAATTATTATGTTATATTAAGTATAGGTGTTAATAATTAATAGGATTAATGAAATATTTATATACTTAATACATAAATATACTATTAAATATGGCATAGTGGCATAGGACAATTCCAATAATAAAGAGCTAGTATGTAATCCTAACTCATATTTATTTCTTTAGTAAAGTATCTACGCTAACATCTAATGCAACAGCAATTTTATATAAAGTATCTACAGAAAAGTTATATGCTAATTTCTCACTTTCAATTTGTCTTATAAACTCGTGAGATAAATTAACCATTTCTGATAATTCTTCAGATGTTAGACCCTTTAGTTTTCGATATTTTTTAATGTTCTTACGAATGGTATTGTATATGTCTGTATCAAAGTTGGGTTTTTTAAGTGGTTTATTTAATCTCATATCAACACCTCTATATTTATTGTAAAGTATTACCTTACAAAATTTTGTAAGGTATCTCTCTACAAAAGTATTGACATTTTTAGAATTTTTATGCTAAAATTATATTGTCGGTTAGAAGTGCTGAAATCCGACATTGTATTAAATGTTGGTTGCAGTATGCAGTTAAGCCAACATTAAGCAGTCGGAACACAAGTCAGTATCGTGTTCCTTTTGTTTTGTTATAATATTGAGGAGTGAAAAATTTATGAAAAAAATAGGTTTATGTTTATTATGTTTAACCTTATTAATGGGAATAACAGGCTGTGGAAAGGAAAAGGAAAATAATAATTCTAAACAAGATGAAATAAGCATTCAAAATGTTGAAGACTATTATATTAATAACTATAACGATAAAGAGAAGAACGAGTATATTAAAGGTTACGCTTCCTATGTAGCATATAATAACTTAACTAATACATCAGGCTCATTTCAAGAGTACAAAGAGTCTTATAAAAATTCTTCAAAAAATAGAACATACACTTTTAAAGATTTAAATAATGATGGAATTGTAGAATTTATATTACTAGGAGAAATTCCAAAAGGTGAACTTGAACGACTTGAAGACACACCAGTAATTATGGCATATACAATAGATATGGAAACAAAAGAAATAAAAGAATTTTTAGATTGGGCAGAATATTGGGATAATTTATATTATAATTCTGCTAAAGATATTTATCTATCACAAAGGCTTATAGAGAATAATAAAAATACAGGTTATACAGGTTATTATGCAGTATCTGTATCAAGTTTAAAAGATAAAGAAGAAAGAAATCGTAATTGGGGTGAAATTTACTACGATAACACTTCAGAAAGATATGTAAAAAGTACTAATGAAACAACTAATGGTTTAGGTTTTCTTACCCGTTATGATTGGGAAGATGGTAATATGAGCAAAGAAGAATATTTAGAATATGTTACCGATTTACAAGAAATTAAATTAGAATTTAAAACAGAGGGGCTTCTTTACTGGATAGATGAAATAGATAGTTTAGATAATGAAGTTCTAAAAAAAGGCGAAGAAGTAAATAATAATAACAATAATAACAATGATAAAAATTTAAAATGCACAAAAAAAGATGTAGATAATATTGTTGAAATCTTATTACGAGGCGAAAAAATAAGAGTGGATTCTAATACAGATATTAAAATTAGCAGTAATGAAAGAATACAAAATTATAATCAAGAATACCCTTATGCTACTGAATATACAATAAGTTGTGGTTCTTATTCTAAATCGGTAAGAATATCACATAAATAAAAATTACAAATTTAGAGGAGTGAAAAATTTATGAGTAATTTTTTAAAAAACAAAAAAATCTTAATTAGTATAATTTCTGTATTGATATTAACTATTTTAATCGTTGGAGGCATATTCCTATTTAAAGGTAATAATAAAGATACTAATGTAAATAAAAGTGAAACTACAAGTAATTATGTTGCTTACATTAAGATTAACCCTTCAATAAAATTGGAGTATAAACAAGTTTGCAATAATAATAAATGTGATGAGCCTATTGTTTTAAAATATGAGTTGGTTAATGATGATGCTAAGAATATTTTTAAAGATATTGACTTATTACAGAATGATAATACTCTTTATAAGGTTATAGACTTAATAACAGAAACTACAAAAAATAATAATATTAAATTTGATAAAGTTGAGATATATAGCAACTGGAATAATGCTCAAGCATATATGAATGAAAATTCCAAAAATAAAGAAATTTATAAAGTGAGTGTTAATTCAAATGAGGAGTTAAGCAAAATATCAAATCAATTATTAAAAAACGAAGAAGTCAAAATAGAAAAAGATAATGTAAATCAAGAAACAAATTCGCCAAATAAAGATAATGTTTCTAATAATAAAAACCCTAATAATAGTCAGAAGCCGAGTCAAAATGAAGTGCCAAAGAAAGACCCAGAACCTACAACTGAGAAAGAAATATCACCAGGCATATATGTTGTAGATGCAGATGGCTATGGAGATTATCTAGATGGTAAAGATGTTAACCCATATGGCGAAAGAAGGTATCATAAATTTGTGTCTACTTCTAAATTAGGTTGTAAAGATGCTATTGATAAACATGCTTGTAAGGAATTTTGGATGAATTATTTTGCACCTAAAGTAGAAGAAGTTAGAAAAGATTGGGAGTCAGAAAAAGGAGTCTTAGACTGGTATAAGTCTGACCATGAAGTAACACTTAAAAAGTATGATGAATATAAAACTGGATTAGAAAAATGTTCTGTCAGTGTTGAAGAAGCAGAAAAAGAATACTATACTACTTATTGTGAGGATGCAAAAGGATATTTTAAATATTATGAAGATAGACTAAATGCTGAAAAAGTAAATATACCTTATCAGGAAAGACAAGTCGAAGTAGCGTATCTTCAATATAAAGAGCATTTAGATGCTTATAACATCTATAAAAATCTTCCGTATTAGAGATTGTGTTAAGCAATCTCTCTTTTTATTTTGTATTAAAACTTATAAAACTGATTATGGTATTTTATTATTAGATACTAGTAATATCTAACTAGTATGCTAGAAAGAAGGTAAAATATGATGAACAATGTTGTGCTTATTGGCAGAATAAACAACGATATTGAAAAAATGGAAAGTGAGGAGAAGACTTCATATAGACTAATGTTAAAAGTTATGCGTAATTTTAAAAATGCAAATGGAGAATATGACACAGATTATATTCCTATTGAATTAACAAGTTATGTTGGAAGTAATACATTTGAATATTGTAAAAAGAATGACCTAATAGGAATAAAAGGAAGAATTGAAAGTATAGAAAATAATATAATTCGTGTAATTGCAGATAGAGTAACATTTTTATCAAGTAATCAAAAACTAGCAACTCAAAGTTAGAAAGGATAATATTTTATGCAAATTAAAATTCACAGGGGTATTAATCAAATTGGGGGTTGTGTAACCGAAATTAAAACTAAAAGTACTAGAATACTTATTGATATAGGCTCTAATCTTCCAAATAGTACAAGTAAAGTAAAAGTGAATGTCGCTAAGATTAGTAAAAAATGTGATGCTGTGTTTATAACCCATTATCATTTAGACCATATTGGCGAATATATGCAAGTAAAAAAAGATATACCTATCTACATTGGAGAACAAGCAAAAGAGATATTTACTATTTATCAAAAGAAAATGCAAGAACCTAAAGTTGCAGAAGTAACACAGGAGCATATTGATAGATTAGAAACTTTTAAAACATTTGAACAAGATGTACCTTTAAAAATTGGAGATATGACTTTAACACCGATTCGAGTAAACCATTCGGCTTTTGATAGTTATATGTTTCTTATTGAAGCAGAAGGAAAAAGAGTTTTACATACTGGAGATTTTCGTACACACGGTCCTAGTGGTGAAACAATACCTAAAGCACTTAAGGAAATAGGAAAAGTGGATGTTCTTATTTGTGAGCATACTACCCTTTCAAGACTTGATGAGGTTTTTATGTCCGAATTAATGCTACAGAAAGAAGCAGTTGACTTAATAAAAAATAATAAGTATGTCTTTATAATGTGTGCCTCTACGAATATTGATAGAATTGCCTCTTTTTACCACGCAAACGAAGAAGCAGGAAAGAAATTATTTATATGTGATGTCTACCAAAAGGAGATACTTGATTATGTAACAAAGACTAGCAAAAAATATAAAGATTATTACAACTTTTCAAATGTTAAAAGTTTTGATAAAAAGTTTTATCAAGAAATGTTGGATAATGGTTTTTGTATGCTAGTACGAAGTAATTACTTTTCAAAGAGGTTTATTAACAGTCCTAACTTCAAAGATAATATATTTATCTATTCTCAATGGCTAGGATATTTGCAAGGATCTACTGCTGATGAAAGTATTGTTAAGTTTGTTCCAAAAGATTACCACTACTTACACACCAGTGGACACGCAACTAAAGAAGGTATTACAGAAGTTTGTAATATTGTTAAGCCTAATGTAATTATACCTATACACGGAGAGAACTCACACGATTTTGAAAAACTAAAATTACCATACAAAACTAAACATTTAAAAAATAAAAAGTCTTATAACATATAGGAAGGAATGAAGAATATGAGTAATACTAAAACAAAAAGAAAAACCAAGAAAGATACTAAGCCTAAAACTCCCTCAAATGTTAATTTATTTGATAATCGTATAATTCGTTTGAATAAAACCATTGATGCAGAAGTTGCAGAGAATATAGTCGACCAGTTGTTAAAACTAGATACTATTAAAAGTAAAAAGGATATAATATTCTATATCAATTCCCCAGGTGGAGCAGTATCAGCAGGAATGGCTATTTATGATGCTATGCAAATGGTTAAAAGTGATGTTAAGACAATATGTATAGGTCGTTGTGCTTCAATGGCTGCTGTGCTTCTTAGTGGTGGAACTAAAGGCAAACGATACATAACACCTAATAGTGAAGTTATGATACATGAAGTTTCATCATTTAATATGGGAAAAGTTGGAGAATTGAAAATTGATTATGAACATACTAATACATTGAATGAGCGCATTATTAAACTACTAGCAGAAAATACAGGTAAAACCATAAAGCAAGTTAGACACGACATTCAGTTAAAGGATAGATGGTTTAATGCAGAAGAAGCACTAAAATATGGCTTAGGCGACAAAATACTAACCAAAAACCTAATATAATATCTGGTATAGTGGCATAGTGAAATTCCAATATATTTTAGTAAACGGGACACTATGTACTTCGTATAGAAATATAAGGTTAAGAACTATACTGAGTTATTAAGTTCGTATATATTATTATGGTAAGTTCAAGAATACCTAATTCTACATTTTAAAAAAGGACCCAAGTAGAGATAATGTCCAGTTATTACTTCATTGTAATACTTAAAAAACTTGCTCACGCTAGATACGGAACAATTTAGGAGTAATTCTCTTATCAGCCCAAATCTGAATAAGAATAAAGTCTACCTTAACCGTCATACTGAACACTTGTGGCGACACAATGGAACTCAGACCGTTAATTTATCTAGTCGTAGTTATTCAATAATGTAGATATTAAAATCTAAAAGAAAAATTTATAGTATTGTGGGCTAAAATTTCTCGTGACTACGCAATAAGTAATTTAAATAATAATTAAAAAACAAATGATACTAAAAGATATGATAAAAAAGAATGAAAAATAAAATTAAAAAGTAATGATAAAATGAATAATAATATTAAAACAGAATAAGATTAGAAATGGAACAAGAAAGAAAAAAATTAAAAAATTTGTAAGAACAACTATAGTGAAATACCTATAGTTTTCTTATAGTTAAAAATAGAGGAATAACGGGATAGGAGAAAATTATTTATTTTGTTAGCAAAAGTATATATTTAGATATAACGCATTGTGTTAGTATAATTTTTAGATGTTAATTTAATTATGGTTAATGACATAAGTATCCCGTTTAGTTTAAACATTTAATCATTTACTAACGCAGTGCGTTTTTTTGTGAAATGTATCTCTAATTGATACACTTATTAAAGTACTTCGTACTTTAATAATGGAAAAACATATTTAAGGATACCTATATAAAAAATTACTTATCCCTTTGGCATAGTGGCATAGGACCATTCCTTAATAAAAGCCCTCTAAGGGCTTCTATAAGTGCTACAGGGGTATATCTATTTTTACAAAAATTTTATCGCCTTATATAATAAAAGCCCTCCTAGAGCCTCCTAGAGGCTCACAGAGGTATTGTAGGGTTATTTGCTATTCTCAATATCAATTCTATTGTAAAAACAATCACATAGATAATCGTTAAATGTCTTACCACAGGAATAAAGCTTTTTATCATTGTCGTACGCAATGTCTGCTTCTTCTGTAAAACACATATATTTAAGATAGTTGTCATATATGACTTTACATTCTGAATTATCAAAATCTTGACTAGCATAGTAAGTGTTCCTCTTATTACCGAAAGAGTATCGTTCTGCTCTATACCCTAGAGCTAGAACTTCTTTGCCAAATATGGAGTTGCTAACAGCTTCTCTATTATTATCCTTACACCAGTTGCAATATTCATTATAAAGTTGTGATTTAATCATAATAGTTTTTAACGGGAATATGCTACAAAATTCTGCAACATTATTACATTCCATGAAGTAGTTTCTAGTTGCTTCTTCCACAATAGTAGGAATAGTGAATCTACCATTCTCAAGCACTTTTTTGAATGCTTGTACAGCCCTAGTTGCTATAATCTGCAATGCTAGAGGTTTGCACAACTCCTCTCCTATATTTATATTACGATTATTATCTTTATCAGTAAATGTATTAAGAAATGGCATTATAATGAAACGGTCTGTTATAAAAATACCAGTTTCTTTGAAATCTATAACTTCATTCACTGAAAATAACAATGTAGCATAAGGTACTAAGGTAAAATCTTCCAACTTATCATTTATCGATATTGGTTCTCCCGATATTAACCTAGTAATTAACGAATTGTTAATATACTTTGGCTGTTTCTGGTCTTCAGCAATATTCACAGTACACTCATTTAAAGTTTTAACTGTCGATTTGCTTCCAGCTTTACTACCTGAAAGTTGTTCTAAATGCTCATGAGAACATTGACTATCTCCAAGTAGAGCTTCTAAAATTCTGAATATTTTCGACTTCCCGTTGCGCCCTTTGCCCATAAATATAAAGGCTTTATTTAATTTAGAGGTTTTGGCTAGTGAATAACCAATAACCTCATATAATAAAGTTTCTATCTCCTTATCATGACAACATATGCTATCGAAATAGTAGTCGACTAGCTCTAGTTCTTTAGAACTAGTCGTAAGTACCTCTAAATCATTATAAGGTACGCTTAAGTTTGTAAATACATTATCTGTATTTGTAGAAGCAAAATCATTGTTGTTGCTGTCCATTATTATTCCCTCCTTTAGTTTGTTGTTCTAGAGTATCCATAACATCGTTATAAATACTTGTACTAGTGTTAGTACTGGGTATTTTAACCCTAGGTGTAGTAGGTTTTACTGGCTTTTCACAAGTTTCAGTTTTACCAGCACCCATTAATTTATTAAATATTGATTGTGTAATATTAAGTTTTGCCATCTAAATTCTCCTCGCTTTCTATAATATTATTAAATTCTGGATGGTCATCATTAGCAATTAATTCATCAGCTAAAAACTTCTCATATTCTGTTCGATGCTCCATAATGTAGCGATGAACTTCATACTTAATGCTATTAGCTATTTGTTTAATTTGTTCATCACTAATTATCTCAGTACATCTCCTTTCATGCAATTAGCTGAAACAAAGTTCTAAGTAATCATTTTGTATCACTCCTTTTGTCGCGAATAAAGGCCTTTTATCGGTTGACAAATTTATAATAGCAGAAAAATAAGTATACTGAAATTGAAAGTTTAGTTTACTTTTTATTTTAAAAATAGTATAATATGGGTACATTTGTGAAAGGAGAATATTTATATGCTTTCTAAAAAGGAGATTGTTGATAGAGAAATTGGTAATAAATTAGCAAAGCTTAGAACTGATAGAAGACCCAAATTAACACAAGATAAATTGTATGTTGAACTTCGGAATATAATTGCTAAAAGAGAAGGTACTGTCCCTGAAGAAGAAAATGTTAACGGTGATAAAGTTATAAGCAAAATTGAAAATGGATATGGTTTATCACTTAGATATGCACTAGCATATTCAGAATTTTTTAATGTGTCATTAGAGTATCTGTATTTTGATAAAAAAAGTTATAAGCCTGAATATGATGATATGAAAAAAATGTTAGGGTTTTCTGATTATTCTTTAAATAAACTGGAAGAACTTAATAAAAATAATAAAAATGCAATTGATACACTTAATAAATTATTAAGTCCAAATATTGCACCTATATTTATAGAGTTATTAGATTCGCTTTTTGAACATTCTTCTGTTGATATTAAGGCGCGTGTAAGTCAATACCCAGGCAATACATTTCTTAATGAACAAAACAAAAAAGGATACTATAAAAAGCCAATTATGTTAAAGCCTAAAGATTTAGAGTATCAATCACTTTTTACAATATCGGAGATTTCAAAGAATATTGCTAATGAATTAAAAAAGAATGGTGGTAAATAATGAAAACAAATTCTGTTATTTATGCAAGATATAGTTCACATAGTCAAAATGAACAATCTATAGAAACACAAGTTGAAATATGTAAAAGTTATGCTAAAAGGAATAATTTAAATGTAGTTCAGGTATATGAGGATAAAGCAAAATCTGGAACTAATGATAATAGAGAAGCATTTCAACAAATGTTATCTGATAGTGATAAAAAAGGTTTTAGTCATGTAATAGTTTATAATCTTTCAAGATTTGCTCGTAATAGTTACGAAAGTGTTATGAACGAAATGATACTTAGCAAAAATGGTGTTGATGTTTTGTCAGCGACAGAAAATGTTAATGGTGATGATGATGACCCAACTGCTTCTTTAATGAGAAATATAATGAGAGGTGTAAATGAATATTATTCAAAAAATACAGCAAAAAATATTAGAGATGGATTAAGAACGAATGCTAAAAAAGGATTATCAATAGGTGGATTATCTTTGCCATTAGGATATAAGTCAAATTCTAATAAAGAGATAATAATTGATGAAGAACTTGCTCCTCATGTAAAAAAGATATTTGAAATGTATCATGAAAATAATTCTATGGCAGAAATAGTTAGATATTTGAATATGCACGGTATTAAAACATCTCGAGGAAATGAATTTAATAAAAATAGTATTAGAAGAATTGTTACCAATCCAAAGTATATTGGAATATATATGTTTAAAGGAGAAGAAATGCCAGTGAGAATTCCAGCAATAATAGATAAAAAAACATTTGAAGAAGTTCAAGATTTAGTTGAACAAAAACATATTTCACATAGTAGAAAGAGTGATTATTTATTAACAGATAAATTATATTGTGGTTTATGTGGTGCTAAAATGACTGGTTCAGTAGCAAAACATAAATATCATTACTATAAATGTGTTAATTCTAAAGGGAGTTTGAAGACCTGTAGTAAAGAAAAAGTAGATAGAGAATATATTGAGGAATTAGTAGTTAATGAAACAAGAAAAATGCTTACTAAAGAAAATATTAGAATAATAGCTGATAAAGTTATAGAATTTATAGAAAAAGATAAGGATTTATCAGAAATCCAAAAAATCCAAAAATCTTTAAAGAAGTGCCAAAAAGAAATTGAAAGTTTATTAACTGCAGTTAGACAGGCAACAAGTGATAGTGTTAGAAATCTCTTAATAGCTGAATTAGAAAAAGCACAAGAGCAACAGAAAGGATTAAAAGCACAATTAGAATATGAAGAAGCAAATAATATGCCTATAACTGCTTCTGAAGTAAGATTTTATCTAACAGAACTTAAAAAAGGAAATATTAACACTAAAAAGTATAAAAGATTACTAATTGATACATTTATTTACAAAATTTACTTGTATGATGATAAAATGGTGATAAATTATACTACCCAAGACTCCAATAATATCAAGCTTCCAGACAGAAATTTGGTATTATGTTCGCTTGAGGGTACAACAGCTCCACCATAATGAAATTAACCATTGTTTTTCAATGGTTTTACTTTTTCTAGGTACTATTTAGGTACTATTTTTTATAAATTATCAAGTAAATCTACTATTTCATCTTGTACAGTTGGAAATAAATGCATATATGTTTTTTGCATTACTTCAATTGTATGCCCCATTCGATTAGACATCATTAGGAAAAATTTAGTAGTATCAACTTTCATATTCTTTTCTTTGCTACTTTTGATGTATTCATTTATTAAAAGTGAAACATGGCTATGTCTGAATTCGTGTATTGTAATTTCTTCTTTTTCAAGATTTGCTTTTTGAAAATAAAGATGTTTATATCGATCTATGGATGTTTGAGATATGAATCTCGTGTTGCCAAAAATAAACCAATCATTTGCAAAATCACAGTAATTCATCGTTTCTTTTTTGTAATGAGATAAGATATCACATAAATTCTTATTCATTTTTATTTTTCTATTCTGATTATTTTTTGTAGATGTTATTTTATAACGTAGTAATTGTTCTTCATTATTAATTCGCAGTTTAGATGTTTTATTTGTTTTAACAGATAAGGTTTTGTTTACGATAATTTCGCTTGTTTCAAAATTGATGTCATTCCATGTTAATGCTTGAACTTCGCCTTTTCGCATTCCCGTGTAAAATAAAAAACTGAAAAATGTTTTCCACAGAATATCATCAACGCCGCTGATAAAAAGTTCAAATTGTTCTTTTGTAATATATCTAATTTTTTCTTCATCTGTAACAATTTTTTCCTTATTTTCTATAAATGGACCTATAAGTTTTGGAGCATTTACTGTTGTTCCATGTTCTTTCATTGCAAAATTAAAAATATTACATAGGACTGTATACGCTTTATTTAACGTTCTAATTGCTAGTTTTTTATTTAACATATATTCTTGCCAATTTTTTATAATTCTAACACTTATTTCATCTATAAAGTCATTGTAGAAAAAGTCTTTTATATGATTATTGTAGTAACCTTCGATGCTATAAGCTGTTGATTCTTTTAGAGTTTTATAAGCATATCTTATATAATCATTTGCAATTAAGTGAAATAGTTTATGCATAGGATTATCTCTTTTTAGAATAAATAACGCTTCTGCATCTTGTGCTTCTTTCTTTGTTAAATAACGTTTTGATTTGTAAGGTTTGTTATTCCCTTCAAATTTTTTTTTATATACTTTAAAATACCATTGCCTACCGTCTTTGGTTTTTGTATGATCTTGTTACTACTCAGCCATAGAGATTAAATAAAAAAACACAAAAGTAAAAAAATGT
>CAOJDP010000009.1 GCA_948433085.1 uncultured Caryophanales bacterium | reverse complement strand
CCTCTGAAGTTTTCTAGCTCTAATCTGTTACAGCCACCGCATTTTTTACATTTTCTCGTTAATTGTATTTTTTTAAAACTTTCTTTTCTTGTTTGTTTCGTTATTGTGTTCATTCCTTTTTCCTCCTCTAATGTGTTTTTGTCTCTTGTTGGTATCTTGCTTGTCCGTTTTATAATTGCTAATATCATTTCACATCTCTTAGCATTATTGGCTTGTTTGAGATCGTTTTTATTTATTATTTTCTCCATAAGCTTTACCTCTCTATATTTACAAATTCACTATTTATTTTGTTAAATTTCAACATCGTTTTTCCTGTATTTCCTGCTCTTTGTTTTTGTAAGTCTACTATTACCATATTACTTTCTGGGTCTACCTGATATAAAAATATTACATTGTCGGCATCTTGTTCGATTGAACCACTTTCTCTTATATCTGCTAATGTTGGTTCATTTCTACTTGCGTTTCGATTTAATTGACAAAGGGCTATTATCGGAATTTCTAATTCTAAACTTAATAATTTTAGGGTTCTTGATATGTCTGCCACCTCTTGTTCTCTACTCTTAAAATTTCCTATGTTCCTTACTAACTGCAAATAATCAATTATTAACAAATCTAATTTATTCTTATTTTTCATTTTTCTTGCTTCCATTTCAATTTGCTGTATTGTATTTGCTTTTGTTAATATGCTTAATGGTAATTCGCTTATTTCTCCACATACTATTCCTATTTTTTCGATTTCTTCCTCTTTTAGATCTCCGTTTCTTATCTTCCTTGAATTGATTCTTGCTCTTTTGGCTAGTATCTTTTGTATCATTTGTTCTTCTGACATCTCTAAGCTTATATAGACAACTTTTTTATTCTTACTTGCTATTTTATCTGCTATTTGCAGTGAAAATGTTGTCTTTCCTACTCCAGGGCGTGCTCCAATAATGGTTAATTCTCCATCATGTAACCCATCTGTTAACCCATCTAAATCAAAAAATCCTGTGTAAAAATCATAATTCTTCTTTCTGTTTATGTTTCTTTCTATTAATTCTGCTGTTTTAGATACTAACTCCACAAATGTCTCTTTTTCTTGCATTTGTGCTTGTATTTTTTCTAATCTTGAAATAATTTTCTCTATGTAAATATCAATGTTTTCTATCTCTTTTATTTCTGTTTGTATCTCTCTTGCTAACTGATAAGTTTCTCTTTTCTTGGTATTATTTTTTAATATTTTATAAGCTGTATCGGGATTGGTTCTTCGTATATATTCTCCTAATTCACTTAAATAGACTAATATGTTTTTATTGTCTGAATCTATTTTGTTGTTTATTGTTAACATACTTATTTCCTGCTTTTTAGTTTTTAATTCATTTATTGCTTTTATTATTTTCTGGTTTTCTTTTTTTACAAAGTCTTTTTCTGTTACCTCAAAATCTTCATCGTCAAAAATAATATAATGCAAGATTGCTTTTTCTATTTCTTCATCAACCATAATTCTTTCCTCCTTCGTCCATTTTTTGCTTATATTCTTCTTCTGTCATCTTTATTTCTTTGTATTCTTTTCTTTCCCCTGTTTTTCTTTCTTCTTCCACAACATAGTCTAATATCGCCTTATTGAAAAATGTATCTCCATGTTTTATAAACTGTTGTTCAATTTTATTTTTTTTACATTCGTTCTTGTATTTACACACAGCTTTCCAGATTTCAATTTCTGTTAATTTAGTGTTTTTCCCATTTATCTTTCTTCCTGTTGTTATAAACTTTAAAAAATATTCTTCTGCTTTTGCTCTTCCGCTTCTTATTTGGATATTCTCTCCATATTTTTTCAAAATGATTTTTCAATTCCTCACTATTTGATGATATATTATTTTGTTTCGTTTTGTTTTGTTTATTAATATGTGGCAGTGGTTGTGCTTGTGCTAGTGTTTCCGCTTGTGGCAGTGGTTGTGTTTCCGCTTGTGGCTCTGCTTGTGTTGTATATAATTTTATTATTTTATATTTAGGAGCATCATTTTGATTCTTTCCCTTAGTGTAGTCAATATATCCTTGTGTTTTTAACTTGTTTCTAGCTGTTTTTAACACATCTATACTGATATTACACTTACTCATTAAAACCTTATTAGCTACTTTAAATTCAGCAATCCATCCTGTTTTGTTAGCTATTTGAAGTAATACAAAATATACAGCAATAGCTTCAGCAGTCAACGGCTTGTAATCTAATGTAGTATATAGTTCATTGAGTTGTTTTATATAATTCATCTACTTCCTCCTTAGTCTTCTAATAATACATTTATTAATTTTTCTAAATCAATTTCGTTTTCATAGAAATTAAATACTATATCCATAATCCAGCCAAGTGTATCTCCCTCTTCAACTATATCTTCAACTTCTCTATTTTGTTTTCTCTTAAACTCCTTTAAATGTCTATTCAACATTGATTTCCCCTTTTGCTATTTTTATAGTTATCTCATGACCATTATTTATTGCTATTTCAATAAAATTTGTAGCTTCTTCAAAATCATTAAATGTAAACTCATAAGTATCATCATGTATTTTATTTCCTAATACTACTAAATACAATTTAACCCCTCCTATACTAAAAAAATTCTTCTTTCTATTATTTCCTTATTTTCATAAATGAGCTTTACTTCTATATAACCTCTTTCTTTTAGATGTGAAACCTATTCTGAAATAGTCTTTTTGTGCACTTGATATAATTCAGCAAAATAGGTGTTTGCTACATTACAATATCCATTTTTATTTGATAACGCAGATATTTCTCCATACAATAACTTTTCATTCGCTTTTAATTATCATCATATCTTATTTTGCTGGTATCACTGAATAATAATTTGTTTCTCCACTTTTTTACCTCCTATCTTTATAAATAATTTTGACCATATCTTTTAATAAAGTCTTCTTTTGTTTTTTTATAATAGCTACTCCATGCTTTTTGAGCCGTTCTCTTCAAAAACCTATTTAGCTTGTCTCCATTTTTTCCATGTACTCCATTAGTCCCCCTGTGATCTTCTTCGGTTAAAAATATAATTAGTCCATCTTGTATACTCTTATTTCTATAGGCTCGACTAAAAAATACTTCGTGTCTTTCATTATATTTTTTAGTTCTTATTGTGCTATATTTTGTGCTTTTAGGCATAATACAAAAATCTATTTTTAATTTTTTATAACTTGTTTTTCCGCTTCTTAGTTTTTTCCTCTTTTCGCTTTTTTGTATTTTTATTTTCTTGTACTTTTAATTCTATCCTTTGACCGCTTCGGATATGGATTAAAGCTATTTCTTAAATTTTTAACTATCATTTCTTTCCACCTTAATTTGCAATTTATTTATCATTATTCCTTTGTACTTATATTTTCTTTTTCATTTGACTTTCCTGTTCCTTCTATGCTATAATTGCAATATAAACATATATTTATGTATTTTGAGTTATCTACCACTTCCAAATCTGTTAGATAGCTCTTTTATTATGTTTATATTTCGTTTTCTCAAGTCATTAAAAATTACATTTCTGTTTTTTCTTTTTGTCTCTTCTGAAATTCCGCTTCTTTCTATTTGCTCTAACTCAAATAACTTCTTTATAGTATCTTCTGCTAATAATTTAGCATGTAACTTCTGTAATTCTAAGTCTTCTATATCATTCCTATTTACCTTGTTTTCTTTATAAAGTTCTTCATTTTCTTTTTGCAATTTTCTGTTTTTTATTATTAGTTTTACTCTTTTAAACATCTTTTTTATTTGTTTCCCCCTCTATTTTTTCTTTTAAATATTCCAATAACTTATAAATAATCACTTTAACTTCTTTATTATTATTTCTTTGTTTTGCTTTTTCCACTTCTTCTAAACATTTTTCTATTTTATACATTATTTTTCTATACTCCATATTTTGTATTCTTAATATTTCTGATTTCTGACAGGCTTTTAATATTGTTAACAAATCGTATATATGGCTTATCTTCTTATCTGTATATCTCGTACTTTTATCCACTTCTAAAAGTTCCGTTTTGTGCTTTTCCAATTTTTCTTTTTCTTTTTCGTAATATTCTATAATTTCTTTTCTTTCCATTTTCTAATCCTCTTTCATCTTAATTTAACGTTGTCGCTGTCATAAATCCATACATTATTAAGCCTGTCCACATTCCGGCAACAAATTGTGTATAACATTATTTGTATTAGCTTTTTTTTAATCTTTTTCATTGGTTTTCATCTCCTTTCGTTTAATTTCTGTAATTCTAAAAATATTAGATAATCTATACTAGCTTTTTGATTTTGCTTCGGGTTAATTCCCATGTCATAAAGTCTTACTGCTGTTTTATCTGCCATTAGTAACTTTCCATCTAATTTTGGAAAGTTCTTTTCGTTGAATTTATTCCTTGCCCATTGAGGTGATTTTCCTCGAATTTTTGCATAAATTTCTGGGGTTATAGTGTCTGGTGCTTCGTTCCAGTTCATAGTAATTTCGTATTTTACATTCATTTTTTCCTCCTTTTTTCTTTGTACAGGTCGTGGTTACTTTGTTGCATTTTTGCAACTTCTATTGTAAAAAAAATATTCTGTTATTTCACTATCTGGTATTTCTAACTGATTGGCTATTATTGTAGCTTCTTCAATTTGCATTGGTGTTTCATTAGCAATTTTTTTCCCTAATGTATATGGCGTACAAGGTATTTTAGGTGCTAATGATTGTATTGTTTTACCCTTTTCAACGATTCTTCCTCTTAATTTTGCACTATTAATCAATTTATTCACCTCTTTTCTTTGTTGCTTTTTTGCAACTTCATTATTATTATACACAAAATAAAAATAATGTCAATAGCATTTTTGCAACTTTTTTCGTTTTTTTTATAAGAAATGTTGCAAAAGTTGTAAAATATGTTATAATAGACACAGATAGGAGATTTTTTATGGAAAAAATTATTTATGAAAAAGTCGGTCAAAGATTAAAATTCGCTAGAGAATTAAAAGGAATAACTTTAGAAGAAGCAGGAAAATTAGCTGGAGTTCATAAAAGTACAATTTTAAGATGGGAAAATGGAGCAACCGAAAAATTCAAAATTCCTATATTGGAACTTTTAGCTCACTTATACAATGTTAATCCAGCATGGTTAATGGGGTATGATGTTCCTATTAAAGAACAAACAGAGGATATATTAAAAAAAATAGGAGCTATTCCTTTAACAGATATGGAGACTGTCAAAATTCCAATTCTTCGGAACTGTTAAAGCTGGATATGATTACTTGGCACAAGAAAATATTATTGACCACATACATTTTAAAGTAGATGGAACAGACAAAGAAAACTACTATGCTTTAAATGTAGTTGGTGATAGCATGACACCGCTTTTTGATGATGGCGATACTGTTATAATACACAAACAAGAGGATTTTAGAAATGGAGAAAATTGTGTTGTTCTTATCAATGGAGATGAAGCTACTATTAAAAAAGTTTACAAAGGAACTACTGGACTTGAATTAAAGGCTGTTAATCCTTACTACCCACCTAGAATATTTACAGAAGAAGAAATTAAAAAATTACCAGTTAAGATAATTGGCGTAGTAGAAAAATCAATTAGAAATTTTAGAAAGAAATAAAATAAGGAAAATAGATGTTCAAACCAACCACGACCTGTACATTTATTTTCCCATCACTCACTATTGAAAGTGAATATATTTTTATTATATATTAAAATACCTTTATTTTCAATAGTTTATTAATAAATTTGTTGAAAAATGGAGGTATTTTATTATGAAAGGAAGACGTGCAAACGGCGAAGGAAGTGTATATGAATTTATACAAAAAGTAAAAAAGAAAAACACAAATTTAGAAATATGTGAGATATGTAAGAATTGCAATAATCAAGAACTATGTCACAATAGAGAAGATTGCAAAAACTTATGTGATAAATGTAAAAATTGTATAGAATGTTTAAAGTATTGCGATAGATATTATATATATGAAAGAAGTGTTAGTCAAGCAACAAAAAAAGATGGAACTAGAACTTCTCCCCAGTATGCAAAGAAAAAGAAAGATGCTGCTAAAAATAATCTTGATACTATTAATAAAATCAATGATAATAAATTAGTTGATAAATCCACTATTACTTTATATGAAATAGCAAAAAATATTGTAGAAGACAGACATAACAAAAACAAAACTACCGATAATTCTTATATTGCTAATTTGTCTAAATTAAACAGATTAAATCAACATTCTTTTATGCATAAACCTGCTCAAAAAGTAACTGATGAAGACATACATAAATATCTTAACTATATGACTGTTTATTCTGATTCTGTAATTGGAAAAGATTTTGGATTGCTAAATGCAACTTTTATTAGAGCTGTTCGTAAAAACATATTACCGTTAAATCCGCTAGATGACAAAGATGAATTTAGCAAACCTAACTCAAAGCGAAAAACTGAAAAAGTACGTGCTTTTATGTTGTCTGAGCAAAAGAAGTTTATTGATATTATAAAAAACAAAGAAAATAAATATAAATATGCATGGCTATTAATGTTAAGCACAGGCATTAGACCAGGTGAATGTTATGCACTAGATATTAACGACATAGATTTTAAAAATAAAAAAATTCATATAAGAATTTCTCTTACTAAAGATAAAAACGGAAATACTGTACTTGGAGATAAAACAAAAACATATTCTGGTGATAGATATATCAATATAAGTAGGGATTCAGAAGCTATATTAAAAGAAGCATTAAACGAAAATATTTATAATAAATATAATTTGTTATTTTGGGATAAAAAAAGAGATGATTTTACATCAGTATCCGCTTCTAATAGTTCTTTTAAGAGATTTTGTAAAAAATACAATATAGGAAAAGAATTTGAAGAAACACAATATGTTTTGAGACATTCTTATGCTACAAGAAAAATAGAATCTGGTATGCCTGTTGAAGTTTTAAAAGACCTTTTAGGACATAAAGACATTGAAGTAACACTTAATACCTATTTTGACGCATTTTCAGAATATAAAAACAAATACAATAAAATTAGTGAAGATTATATGAAAGAACAAAAATTAAACTATGTAGATTTAAGCAAACAAGATAATATTTTAATTGAAATAGAAAAAATCAATAATACTCTTGATACTTCCTCTTTAGATGACTTAGATAAAAAAATATTATACAAAGCTTTAGATAAAATAAAAAACAAATATCAATTATTAAAAGAAAAAACTTCTTAATAAAAATTATAACCCCTTTGATTTTTTAATAGCATAAAAATTTTTTCATGCAATTTTCATGCAATTTTACATGCAAATAATAAAAAATAATAAATATATAATAAAACATTATAATTTTATCTATCCTTTAAAAGCCTTGATAAAAAAGGATAATAGCATAATAATAAAATATAATAGCAATAAAAAACAGGATATGAAAATCCTGCATTTTGGCTGGGCTGGCTAGATTGTATTTTTCTAAAACCCAGCATTTTTAATGCTTTCATAGTTCATACTTCTTATTTTCATGCAATTTTCATGCAATTATTTATTGTTATAACCAAAACTAATTCCTAATTTATATACTTTTATAAACACACTTGGAAACATATAAGAGATAATCTTTCCTTTCATATCTAATTCTTTTCTAATTTTTTTCATTTCTGTATTTTCCATACACAATCCACTCCCTCTTTTGTAAATTTTATAATCTACTCCAAAGGGGTTATAATTCTTTCTTATTGTATTATTAATCTTCTTTTTTGTAAATAGTTTTTCTCCTTTTTTTTTATCTTATTTAGCGTTATATCTTTTTCTTTTTTTTTCATACAATCCATTCTCCTTTTTTAATTTATTTCTTAGAAGCTTCTATATGAAAAAATATATCGAATTTTGTCCACTATGGTGGAAATTTTATGAAATGCCGTTTTTCTTTTACAAAACAAAAAAAGTAATACTTATTGTATTACTTTGTATAGTTCTGTAATATCTACATTTAAAGCATTCGAAATTCTTACAACAACTGAAATTGACGGCTCCTTTTCGTTTTTCTCAATATAGTTCAAATGTGAAGTTGAAATCCCTGTTATTTTTGAGAGTTGTTGTAAACTTATGCCGTTTTTGTTTTCTAATTTCTTTTAATAAAATCTCTATTCTCATGCTTTTCCACCTTTTATCTTTAGCGTGTTCAATATTTTTATAACATACATTTTATCCACTATGGTGGAAAAATGTCTTTTTCTTATATGAAACTTTTCATTATCTTTCTTTTTAATTCTTCAAAACTACTTGCGTTTTTATGTGCTGCTAATGTAAAAGCACTAAACAAATAATTTTCTTGTGCGTATTTATCCCATTCTTCTTTTGTACAATTTATATTGTTTTTTACAAACCCTTTAAAAGCTTTTTTGCTTTTTTTGTAATAGTTCATCATATATCACCTTTTAAAATAGTATTTCCATTTTTATTAATTTTATGAAATTTTTCTTTTTTAATCATAGCACGTATCTGGTTTCTTATGAGAAACTAAAGCAAAAAAAATAAAGAAGTTTTTAATCTTCTCTATTTTTAGCATATTTAATTACATCTTGAAACGTCTTTTTATTAGATAACAATTTTAACGTCACACTACTTAATAAAAAATGTTCTTTTACTAGTTTCATATATTCTTTTTCTGTTCTTATTTTATTTGTTTTTATCAGTAATAAAGATTTCTCATACACTTCTTTCATTCAATCAACTTCTTTCTAAAATGTATTTTAAGCCATTTTTATTTTTTAGTCAAACATTAGGCACAAAAAAAGAGCTAGACTAGAAATCAATCTAATCTAGCTTTATTTTATATTATCTAACACCACCAGTCCAAACAGCAAAACCAATCTTATAGTTACTGGTTCCATCTATTTTATAACGTACCATTGGTCTATTATTAAATATTCCAAAACAGTCGCATTCCTCATAAGGACTTAAACTCCCTATTACTTTTGTTAAACCTGTATCTGCATATATTGTCTCTTTCGTACTTCCGTTTTTATATCTTTTCACTGGTTCATCACTTCCTTTCATTTCTTCTACCGCAACACTTACTGTTGCTTGTCCTAATTTTTTAGCTACGTCATTTTTAAATTTAACCCATTCATTTGGATTTTGGACGTAGTATCTTGGACAATCTTTCCCTGTTACATCATAATGCCTTATTATATGGTTTACCGTCAAATTATATCTTCTACAAATATCAGCACATAATTCCACTAAACTGTTATAGGTACTATCTGCGAACTTTCCATTCCAATCTGGGTGACATGTTTCGATCCCTATTGATTTTCTATTCATGCTATAGGAACCACTATGAAACGCCACCTCATTTTCTGGAATACATCTTATAACTTCTCCATTTAATCCTATTATATAATGAGAACTTGCCGATGTTTTATGTGATGTTGCTAAGGAATTAAAATAATTCCTATTTCCTAAAGCACTTGAACCAGCATTTCCAACCCAATGTACTACTATTTTTTGAATCCCATTTTGCCTTTCTCCACTTCTACAATAATGACTAATGGTTAATAGTCTTTCTTCTATATTCATTACTCATTCACCTCCCCTATATTGTCTTGTTCTGCTAAATCTGTTACTTCTTCTATTTTTTCTTCTTCCATAACTATTCCTCCTTATTATTTAATTTATTTTTTATTTTATCTGGTAATGGTAATCCTAATTTTGTGCAATTTTCTGCTAATGATACCAGTTCCATATAACATACATAAATAACCATAAAGTACATTACACTATCTATACCAAATGCAAATTTGAATAAAAATCCAACTACTATGTAACATATTTCAGCACATTTCTTTCCTAGTCCATCTCGCATTTTTGAGCTAGACACTTGTTTGTTTTCCCAAGCATTATAATAGCCTGTTATAATATCTAATATCATCAAAATTAGTGGCACACCTATTACCCACCATAAATTCGTAAAATGTAAATTCATTAATTCTTCCATTCTATTCCTCTCTTTCTTCTACTTCTATGTAATTTTCTTCGCTATCTTCCTTCCCAAGATAGATTTCTTTTGCTCTTACAATTGGCACCTCTATGCCATTCTCATCTTTTTGTGTTTCTTTTGATACTATGATTTTTCCTTCGTCTGCTGTTAGTTTCCTTAGCTTTACATTCGTTTCTTGTAGTTCCACATTTCTCACCTCCTATGCTAACGTCCAGTTTTTTTCTGTAGCCATCACTTTTTCTTCGTTAGTTAGTTTAGCTAAGTTGCTACTTCCTAATGTTAATGTTTTTGTTGTTTGCCCTGTTAAATCTATTAATGCCTTTAATATCTTTAATAATGTTGAATGGCTCAGATAATTACATTGATTTAGCATGATAGTTGTTCCTATATTTCCTACTATAGTTTCTATATCCACTAAAGATTTACAAGAACTAAATAACGTATTATACGTAGTAATTCTTGAAAAATCTAACTTTGGTATTTTCTTTAATAAGTAACAATTATAAAATGCTTGGTTACAATTTCCTTGCACTTTATCAAAATCAATTTCCTCTATATCCGTTAGTGAAAAACAGTTGTATAATAGATAATTAAAAGAAGTTCCCCCTGTTGGATTTATTACAGGAGCTTTCTTTAAACTATGACATCCATTTAACATTTCATCAAAAATCTTACCATGTTCTGTAATCAGCCCCTTTATATTTTGTAAGGCATGACAACCATAGAATAAATCTGTAAAATTATTTTGGTCGTAAATGGTATTCTTTTTAAATATTACAGATTGTAAGTAATGATGATTATAAAAAGTAGAATCACCCCAAGAACCTGAATATTTGTATTTTATATTTTCAAATACTAAAGAAATACAATTCATGGGGACTTTTATAAGAATTGAATTAGATGAATTTGTATAAGCAATCACATATCTAGTTTTATATCCTTTGCTACATATTTTATCCTTAGTCACGTCAAATATATTGGTTATATCTAAAGCTTGTGTTGTTTCAAATTCTTGTCCATCACTTAATTTATATTTTTCAAATCCACTAATTGTAAAATTTGTCATAGAATCGTCTAATTCATCTGTTAATAAAAAGATTGCTTTTTGTGTATAATCTTCTGTATCATTTTCTAAAATTGTTTCAATATCCCACCAGTCTGCTTCGGGTTGCCAATCCTCTACACTTGGTGTAGTCGTTCCTCCTCCAACTTCTATTTGCCTTATTTTATCGGCATAACTACGAAAGGAGTCAGTATCTGCAATACTCACTCCTTTTTGGCTAATAGCATTTTTTATTTGTTTTTTCGTCTTCAATAGGTAGTCTGTTTTTTCTGCTATTGTCATTTGACCACCTCCCCGTTAATGGTATCTAAAATGGTTGCGAGATCTCCCATTATTTTTTCTATGCTTTTTACATATCTTACTTTAAAAACGGGACTAACTTCATCTGGACTATAGATATGAGTTGTATCTTGATAACTATACGCTATTTTCTCTATTTCTTCTAATGCCTTGCCTTGTTCTTCTGTACATACTAAATCAAATTCATTTTTATAATAGATAGTTGCATTTTCTGTTAATTCCCCTGTTGTACTTTTATATTCTGTTGTAATTTCCTCTCCCTTATAGCTTTCTATCTTTGTCCATACATGATGTTCCTTCCATTCTCCCTCTACTTTTATAAAACTATCCTTTTCTAACATTTCTTGTTGAACAGGAATACTATAGTTTTGTTCTTTACTATTATTTTCATCTACTATTTTTACATGAATGTTTTCTTTCACTGTTTTTATTTCACTTGGATATTCTGTGGTTGGACTTACTCCGTAGGCTTCATATTCCTTCTTCTCGGTACCTTCTACAATCATTATGTCATCAAACTCCACTTTTTTATTGGTAAGTGCCTCTCCACTATAATTACAATAAAAATAAAATGATAACTCTCCATTTTCATTACTGGTATCTATTAAATAGACATCAGCACTATCGGACTTCTTTATTGCTTCTGAACTAAAATTGCTACCATTCCATAATCCTGCTGTAATGACCGTATCTGCTTTCCAATTACAAGAAATTCTATAACTTGTGCTTGGTTTTAATCCATTCACCATACCCTTTATTCTTGCCCATATTCCCATGATGGTTATATCTATTTTATTATCTGAATGAATGATTGGATTTCCTGTATTATTCCTATTAGAAAAAGTCGTATTATTAGCATTAAATAAATTATATCCTTCTCTTCTCTCTTGCTTACTATTTCCTTCTATTTCAAAACTTTTAAATCTCGCTTCCACACTATCTGTTATTGTTATTTTTTCTCCTTCTGCTTGTCCCTCTATCATACTAGCTTCAAAATCTTTCTTTATTCTTTTATTTTCTGCTTCTAATTCTTCTATTTGTTTCTTTATTTCTGTATCATTATAGGAACCTGAAATCCCTGGCTCTCCTTTGTCTCCTTTTTCTCCTTTTAATCCTGCTAATTGTTCCTCTGTAAAGTCTGCATAGGTAAAGGGGGCTCCTTTTTCTCCTCTTTCTCCCTGTATTCCTTGTAGTCCTTGCTCTCCTGTCTCTCCCTTGTCGCCCTTTTCTCCTTTCAATCCTATCAATTGCTCTTCTGTAAAGTCTTCATAGGTAAAGGGATTCCCTTTTTCTCCTTGCTGTCCACTTTCTCCTTTGTCGCCCTTTTCTCCTTTCAATCCTGTCAATTGCTCTTCTGTAAAGTCTTCATAGGTAAAGGGAGCTCCCTTTTCTCCTTGTTTGCCTTGCTCTCCTCTTTCCCCTTGTATTCCTCTTTCTCCTGTCTCTCCTTTTTCTCCTTTTAATGAGCTTAGCCATTCTTCTTCTGTCCCTTCATATCCTTTTTTTACTGCTACTTCATAAGCACTTAATCCTTGCACTCTTCCTAAATTTATTTCCATTCTTTCCCTCCTTACACTGTTAGTATCATATTTCCTTCTTTTATTTTAAATCTTTCTATGTTTTCCCTATTTTCTGATATAGCTATCAAATTTCCTTCCCTGATTTCAAAACCTACTATCCCACTATCTCCTTTTTCTCCTTTTAGTTCTCCATTCTCTAGTTTGTTTTGAATATCGCTAATTAAGACCTTTATTTCCTTTTCTAATTCTGTCACTTTTATTATTTCATCTTCTACTATCTTAATTACTTTATTAATGCCATCTATCTCTTCTGGTTCTATTTCTTTATCTACATTTGTATTGTCATTAAATATTAATAGTCTTTCTTCACTCCTAAAATCTTCCTCGCCTTTTGTTAGCCAAATATAAAATTTAACACTTTTATATTTCGTGATTGCTTTTGTTAGTTTATACTTGTTATTTTCTATTATGTCCCATATGGTTCCATTATCTGTTACAAAAACTATCTTCTTATTATATCCCTCATACTTTTCTGGAACTTCTATTTCTATTTCAGTTGCATTGTTTTCATTTTGTGTTCCTATTTTTTCAATTGCTTTGTCAGTTTCTTCCTGTAAAATATATACTTTTCTGTTTTTATTTACTTTTATTTTCACAGTTTCCATCTCCTTTTTCTTGGACTGGTTTTGATGGAAATACTACTTTGTGCGGAAAATCTTCTTGTTCTGTAATATCCCTTAATTGTTGTCTATAGTTTTTATATTCTTCTTGTTTTTGATCACTTAAAACCGTATCCGTAACTTGTGTCCAGTCTGTTTCTGTCAATAATTTATCTCTTCTTGTTCTTATTTCTGTTGCTAATTTTTCATATTCACAATCTTTTGCAAACTGTAGCCATATATCATAATTATTTTTTATATCTTCTGCTAGATTAATTCTATTGTTAAGTGTAATTCTATACATGTCATACTCATATTTGGTTGTTTCTTCATCTTCAAAAATCTCTGTTATTTCTGTTATATTGTCAAAAAAAATAACGGTTATTTTTCCGTTCTTTAGCAATTCTATTTCAAATTTATTCGGTTTTGTATAACTTTCTGTTTTCATTTTTTACCTCCTTTATTTATTTAAAAGCAATCTACAAGCATATCCTGCTATATTACTTGAATTAGTATACACATCGAAAAAATATCCCCATAATCCACATCCTGCTTCATACTTATACATTCCTCCAACCCAACAAGCACAACCAATTCTCTCTGAACATTTGTATTGATCTGTAATATATGTATTATTACTTCCATCGCTTTCAATTGGAAATTGTATTAAAGGATTATTTTCATCATATCCAATTTTTTTTATATAACTTTTACTTGTAAAAATCGGATATGTATATCCTAATTCGTTATAATTATCGTTTGGCGTATTGTCATATTTTTCTGAATTGTAACAAATATATGCTTGTCCATTTGATGCCGTAGTTACACCATCGCAAAATTGTTGTACATTTCCGAAAATATCCTCAATTCCTCGATAAATAACAGAATGTGTCCCATCATTTTCTAAAGTTCCTGATTTCATTCCTAGTTCATCACAACCACCACTATTATTAGCTACTGTATTCATAGCAAGTGTTCTTCCTTGTCCTATTTTTTCTTGAGAATTATAATTGGCGTATTCTACTAAATATAATACTTGTAATAACGACCAATGTTTTATATCTAAATTTCCCCAGACACTTCCTAATGTTTTTACATAAGTCCTAAGTTGAACTGACGTATTATTAACAAGTGGTTCTTTTCCACTTGTTGAATGTAATCTTTCCGAATTTCCAGAAGCTGTATACCTACTTAAACTAAATGCTTCTGATTTAATAAATCCCTCTGCTTCATAATCTGCAATATAAACATATTCATAAGTATTTCCATCTTCTTCCTCTTTTTGTTCTCGTTTATACCAAAATTCAGGTATTCTTGTCATTACCTCGCCATTACTTCCATCAAACTTGAATGTGGGTTCTCCGTAATATGCTGTAATTCTTTGACTTCCTACATCGTAATTGTAAGATATAATATCACTATATGGATAGATATTGTCAAAGTCGTTTTGTACTTCTGTTCCATCGTGTGTAGCATTTGCTACCAGTCCGACAGAATCTCCAATTCTTTCCCATGCTGGATCCGAACTTTCTATGTTTCTTTTTACGCCATATATATGCCCTTTTTGTATTATTTCAATAACTTCTTTCACTAATTCATCAGTTGTAACTGGCGTATTGTTTGAATATTCCACCCATTGCGTTCCATTCCAAATATAATTTTTGTTTTCTTCTTTTACTGTATATATATCTCCATTTTCATTATCTGTAATTAATTGTAAATCACTTAATGTTAACACACTTCCTTTAAAATTCAACGGATTTCCGAATTTATCTATTTGCGTTTTTATAGCTTCTGCCATTTTTTCTGAATAATCTTGTAAGTCTGCTAAGTCTTCATCTTCATAAATCGGAATATTGTACTTTGTTTGTCTCATTTCTTCCTCCTTTCAGGTCTAATACTGTATGTCTTTTTAAATTTTTAACTTGTGTTGTTTTTAATTCACCATATGTTAGATATTTAATCGCTTTTATTTTTAATTTAAAAGTAGAACCGCAAACTATTCTACTTGGTTCCACTATTATTTCCTTTATCTTAGACATTATTTTGTATTTCTCCATTTCCCATTTACTTTATAAAATAATTTTGTCAATTTCCAATTGTTATTTTTTTTATATAGCTTAGCTTTTACCCATTTGCCATTTTTCTTTTTATAGATATTAGCTTTTAACGTAATAATTGCTTTTGTCGTAGCTGTATATTTATTATTTGTTGTTACTATGTATGTAATTTCTGTTGTTTCATCTTTTAAAAGTTTTATCATTTTAGACAATTCTGCTTTTGTAAAAGATAATGTATAATTACTTGTTAAATTTTCTCTTGTACATATTTCTGTATTAGCAACTTTTACTGTTAATTTTGCTGTTCTATTTGCTAAATTAGAAAAATTAATAGTAACATTTTCGCCAAAACTTGAGTTTAAATTATTTGTAATTCTTACTATATCTGTAGTTTTAAAAGATAATTGACCTCCATATTTCCATAGTCCGTTTACATGGGCTATTCTTGTTTCAATTGTATAATTCGTATTTGCGGTCAAATTTGAAACACAATAAATTACAGTATTATTGGGATCACTCCATGAACCAGATTTTACATAGCAATTATCATTAAGTGTTCGCCAATATCCATTTCCATTCAAGCAATATTCAACAGCACATAAGCTTTTATTAGAATTATAAGCAACTTCTACACTTTCTAAATCTGTTGCATTTATTCTATGCCCGTTAAAATCTGCATAACGTGGAATCGTGCTTAAATCCATATATCCACTTGGGCTAAAGTCACCGTGGACTATATGTATGATCTTGAAAATCTAAATTCCCCCAACAACCAATATTTTTGGTTCCGTCGGCATTATGATATATTGTTGTTGTTCCTTCGCAAATTGTTTGAGCTGTATTATAGCTTTGAGAACTATACGTCCCACTAGCTTGTGCTACATATTGTGGACTTCCTTGACTGTCTAAGCACACAGTATAACTAGCTCTTAATCCGCTAAATCTCCCACTACTTCCGCTGATTAATTCTAATCTATAACCAACATTACTACTATTACTATTTATATCGTAACTGTTTTCCCATACACTTAATCTGCATGAGAAGTGAGAAGCATAAGTTCCTCCGTTATTTCCTCCATATTGATAAAATTCTGCCATTTTGAACCTCCGTTATTCTAAATATTGTATGTATAAATCTCCATCTTTCCCTAAACTAGTAGTTGGCTCATTTGTTCCACTCAAAATAGAAGTTTTCAAAACATAAGCACTTCCGTCTTCTACGGTTGCTAATTCTTCTTTTAAATCTTGTAAAATACTTCTAAACTCTGTTTTAATTTCTCCATAAATGCTATTAAAATCTAAATAGGTACGTTTATCAACAAAGTCTGTAATGCCATTGCTTGTAGTTCTAAATTGTGCTAATTGAAATTGATAGATTCCGCTATTGTTTGCAACTATATCTGTTTGTGTTAAAAGCGGATATCTATCTGTGCCTTTCAAAATTTTATAATCTGCTTGTATTAAGTGTTCGTCTGTATTTTCTTTTGATAAGTCAATTTCTATAACTAATCTACAATAAGCCGAATCAGTTCCAGTTGCTAATGTTGTAGAAGTATCTTCTTCTAAAAGTCTACCTCTTATACACACACAACCGCTTAATATTGTGACTGTATTTCCGTTTTTTACAACTTCCATTTTCTCTTTATATTTTTTTGTAATTCCACATTTTTCTGCTAAAAAAGTATCTATAAATAAAGCAAAGATTTCACTTCCAAATCTTTGCTTCTTAAAAACATGTCCTTTTAACATTTTTATTTCCTCTCTTTCAATAATTTATCTATAAATTTAACTCTCATGTTTCCACATGTATATTCATATACATGTTTTTGTGTTATTTTTATAGCACTTATATAAGTATCTAATATTACACTTTTCTTAGTTTTAACTGCGATCGGTGTTCCGACTGGCATGTATTTATTTAACATATTAAAACTTATCATATGCTTATAAGAATTTTGCTTAAATTCATCAAGTGCCGTTTGCTTAGCGTCTTCCATTTTTTCTGTATATACAATTTTTGTTTCTCCATCAACTCTATTCATATTGTTAATATCTTCTGACGTTGTTCTATCATTTAATAGTACTAATACATAACTACCTTCTTCTTTTGTTAAGACTTTAACTTTTGTTACTAGATCTGTTTCAAAAACTTCTGTGTAGTTGCTAATACTATAAGCATACATATCTATTAATTCTTTTTTTAATTCTTCTTTTTTTACAGTAATTCTAAGTTTTTTATTAACAATTGAAATATTATAATTAATATTGTAATTTTGTGTACAATTTGTCATCCATGTGTGTAAATTATATATATTGTTATTTACGTTATCGACTGACTTTTCTAGTTTTGTATGTGTTTCTGCTATTACTTCTAAATAATTTTTATTAAGAAAACTATCTTCTGTATTATTTATAAAATTATCTGTAATTGTTTTTACCAAAAAGTCTTCTATTCCATTAGTTCGTATTAAGCTTTCGTTTTTTAATTCCACTGTTTGATTGAATAGGTTTGTTATGTATTTCAATGTAAATTCGTATAATTCTTTTCCATCTTCATTTTGTATATTATCAACAATACCCCAAAACACAATTGTATTATTTTTTTTAATTGCCACTATATCTTTTGATTTTGCATTCGTATTTTTCAGGATTTTTAAAATAGAGTTAGCGTTTGTTTCTTCATCTATATTAATTTCATAATCTGCTATTTCTATAATATCTTTTAATTTTAAATCTTTGTAATCAAATATGTACATAAAAACTTTGTTCGTATCTATTTTTATTTTTTCTTTTGCCAAAACTTGTATGTCGATATTTTCTTGCGTTGTTACGCCTAATAAATCTGTAAATAATACATCTGTGTTGTATATTCCTCCCTCTGACGGTGCTGTAATCTCTACTTCATAATATCCAGTTTGTTCGTTATAAGTAGCTAAATATTGTTGATTATTAAAGTTTACTTGTACATCATTCATTGCTACCTCCTATACTGTTATGTACTGCGGTAATATCATTATTTCTGCTAATAAGATTTCGTTTTCTGCTGTTAATTTTAGTTTGCATGATCGATTTTTCGGTATTCTAATTACATTGTCGTTTTCAAAATCAATATAATCCAAAGAAAAAAGACTTGTTAAAGTCCCATCTGTGTTTTCTTTATTTATATAAAAATCATTCTCTCTTGTTCCATATAATATTTTTTCATATTTTTGTATTGTTGTTTTAATCAGAACTTCTTGTACTAATTCGCCCTCTACAAGTAATAATATTTTTAGATTTACAATCGGACCATTTGCAACTATTTCAATGGGTGCTTCTACATGTCCTTTATTAACATATTCTAAGCTTCTTGTACTATAATCCGAAAATTTGCTATCCCATTTAAAGTCCCAAATTATTTCGTCATCTTCCCCTTTTGTCGTGTAAATTACTTTGTTTTCTTCATACCATAAGCTTAAACAATCAAATACTATAGTTTCACTTAATATTCCATTTTGTTGTATTTGTGTTTTTGATAAGCTTTTTATATTCACATCTCTGAAATACTCTTTTAAGCCATTTTTAGATGGTACTTTATATAAAATTCTCAAACTTTCTGCTTTCTCTATAAAGTCTACAAGATTTTTAAAATTATCATAGTTTAGAAAGTTAACTGCTCCTTCAATCTGCTTTTGTTCTATTCTTCCAAATGTTTTTATAAAAGTATTTCCTAGTTGTTCATATTCTCTAGTATAAGAATATCCTAATCCGCTTGGTTCTGTTAATAAACAGTAATTCTTTATATCCATAAAAGAATATTGTTGACCTTTTTCATTTAGTAGATAAAATTCTCTTACCACATATTTCCCTCCTTTTTTTATAAAAAATAAACACTCTTAACTGAGTGTTTATTTTTGTATTATTATTCTAAGCCAATTTGATATTTCTTTAAAACGTTTTTTTCATTGACATTAAAAGTAATTTGTATCCAATATCCATTGTGTACTGGAGAATATTCGTTTCCCCATTCTAAAATATATGTATTTTCTCCATTTAGCATATCTTCATATTTTCCTAATATTGAAACTACTTCATCTTGACTCATTCCTTCTTCTATTCTATTGTACATCTCTAAAGTGATTTTTGAAGGTTTATATTCAACTTCTCCTGTATCATAATTATAAGAAAACTCATCAAGATGAGATTGTGCATTATCAACGCCTTCTATAAAGTCCGAAGCACCATTCCCTATATTACTTACAGATTTCTTTATTTTTTTATTATCTAAATAATGTAAAGTAAATACATAACATAATATACATATTATAATAAATATTACCCAAAACCACCATTTTTTTATTATATTTTTCATCAAATTTCCTCCTTTATTATTTATATATCATATAAAAAGGTGAAAATTTGTCGAATTTTGCTATTAATTCTTTTTTTAATAAGCACTTCCAAATTTCCTATTAATATAATTAAAACATTGTTGTAGTTTTGCTTCGTCTAATTCTTGTACATTAAATACTATTTGTGGAGTAGTAAATATTGTTTTTGTATTATTTGCTATTTCTTTTCTTAAATTTCCTTGAATTTTTCCGAAATCTTGTATTTTTGATGTTTTTAACTGTAAGTCTTGAATTTTAATCTTGTTTAATCTACTTAATGTATTGTCTGTAAATTTATCTATTTGCTTATAAATATTGTTTTCTTCATCTTGTAATCCTAATTCTGCCCCTTCCATAACATATTTGAATATTTTTCTTGTTTCTCTTGAAGGAGAATGTATATCGAAGGATTCGTTTAGTCTTCTTAATATTCCTTTAGCAATTCCACTTGCTTTTGCATATAAATCTGGTTCTTTGTTTTGCATTTCTTCTAGTAAAGGTTGCATTGCATTTTTCATAGTTTTTCTAGTTTCTTCTGGCATACTATCATAACTATCAAGTATTGCATCTACTATTTTTTGAGTTTCATCTGAGACTTCTCCTCCATACATTTCCGTTTGTGCTACCATTGTCAACCAAGTTCCCATTTCTTTCTCTTGTTCTTCTGACATATTTTTATACATATCATTCCATATATCCTTCATTTTGTCATTATGTTTTACTGCCTCTGACTGTCTTTCTTTTGTTCTTCCTAGAATTTTATTAAAATTACCATCTTCAATATCTTGCATTTTTTGATTGTGTCTATTATTTTCTGTTTCTGCTCTTGCATTATATTCACTCATTGTTGTTAAGAAACCTTCATTTTGATTTGCTCTTTCCAAATAGCCATTAGCATAAACCATGTTAACTTGTGCGACTTGGTCATTCGCTTCATTTATAGCTTTAGTTTTATTATTTACTATTTCATTATACTGTCTAGCATATTCTTCGTTATCTAATGTTGCTCTTTCTCCATACTTCTGCTGTAACAATGCAATTTCTTGCGTTGCTCTATCATTAATTATTGATATTTGCTTATCTGCTTGTTCTTGTGCTGTTTTTATCCATTCTTGTGATTTTATTTTATATTGTTCTAAACTCCCTTGAAATGTTTGAGCTTCCTGTTGTGCTTGTTGAGCAATAGAACTAGATATACTTTTTTGGATTTCTAGTTCTCTGTTTTTAAGTTCTCTTAATTTATTAAAATATTCATCTAGTTGTGTAATCTCTTCTTGTGTATAATTTCTTCTTTCATCAGATGCTCTTTTACAAATACTTGTTATTCCTTCTTGTACACTATTCATATCTTCTTGTAATTTTTGTTGTTCCTCCGAACTTGCAAATAATGTGCTATTAAAACTATCCAAATGAGACGTTGCACTATCAATTCCTCTTATAAAATCCGTGGCACCTTCTCCCATATTAGAAAATGCTTCTTTAGTTTCTTTTCCCGAATTTTGAATTGCAATAGTAATTGCTGTTGCAGCTGCTGTGATTGCTAATGTTGCTATTCCAGCTGGACTTGCCAAACCAGTTAAACCTTTTGCCAAAATCTGCGTTCCTTTTGAAGCATTGTTAAAAGCGTC
The DNA here is from genome assembly GCA_948433085.1 of uncultured Caryophanales bacterium. Lineage (GTDB taxonomy): Bacteria > Bacillota_I > Bacilli_A > RF39 > UBA660 > UBA5026. The sequence continues at coordinate 13,778 of CAOJDP010000009.1, read as the reverse complement.
TGTACTTGTTTTTCCCATAAGTCCTACTGCTTGCGAAAATGTTGATATTCCTTTTGTCGTAGTTCCTATTACCTTACCTGCTGTTCCTAATACCTTTGTGGCTGGTCCCATACCTGCGACAAATAGTCCTATTTTTAATATATTTTCTTTTTCAGCATCGCTCATTCCTTCTAAGCTTTTAATGAAATCTTCTGCTTTATCTATAATCTTTTCTAGAGTTGGTAACATTTCTTTTCCAAAATCTGCACCTAAACTTTGTAATCTTCTCAATTGTGCTTCTGCTTTTTTCTTTGTTGTGTTATATAGTCCATCAATTGATTCTTGCATTGAATTGCTACTCTTAGATATTCCATTATCCATTTTACTAAAGCTTGTAACAACTGTAGGTCCCAAGTCTTCCCACATTGTTCCGAACAAATCAACTCCAACTATGCTTTGTTCTACTTTATTGTCCATTTTTCCGATTTTTTCAACTACTTGAATAAATGCTTCTTTTGCTACATCTCCACCTTGTGCAAATTTCTTAGCCATTGTATTAGCATTTAATCCTAGTTTTTTAAAGCCTTCAATTGTAGTATTTGAACCGTCTATTGCTCTAATTGAAAATTCTTTTACGGCATCACCTATTTTATCTAAATTAAAAGCACCATTTTCAGCTCCACTTTTAAAAATATTAAACATATCATCAGCGGTAAAACCTAGCTTTTTAAATTGCACTGAATATTCATTTACATTATCTAGTAGTTCATTTGAAAAATCTAATCCTTGCTTTTTACCTTCTGCTAGCAAATTAAATGCCTCATCTGCACTGATATTGAAGTTGTCCATCATTGCTTTTACTGCTCGTATACTTTCTGATACTTCATAACCGAATAAATCTCTAAAAGCAATAGCTTTTTCTGTTACGTTTTGCAAGTCTTGTCCGTTTAAATCTTTTAATTGCATTTTTACGTTAGACATAGAATTTGCAATATCTTCGTAATCTTCTCCATAATTATTTCTATGTATATTTTCTAAAACTTCTTTATATTGCTCTGTTTCTTCTTTAGCAGTGCTAGTTGTATTTATATACTTTGAAACTGCATCTTCTAAATTCATAGCACTATTGGTTAATAATGTTCCACTTGCTACAACACTACCAGATATAATAGACGCTTTATCTCCGATTTCATCTATTTTTTTACTTGCTTTTGTTATTTTATCGCCATATTCTTCTATCTTTTTTCCAGCTTTTGTCCAATTTGAATTTTCCACCATGAATTGCTTTAAATCGTTTGTTAAATTATTTAGTTTTCTTTCTGTGTTTATTATTTCTCTTTGTAAGTTTCTATAATTTTCTTCTGAAATTTTAGTTCCATTTGCCATTTTTTTGTCGGCTTCTTCTTTAACTGCTTTTAACTGATTTAATTTCTGTTGCGTAGTTTGTATACTTTCATTTAGAACTGTTTGTTTCTGTTCTAATAATTCAACATTTTTTGGATCTAGCTTAAGTAAAGAGTTAATCCCTTTTAATTCCTTGCTTAAACTAGAACTTTGAGAATTAACCTTGCTTAATGCTTTTTGTAGTCCTGATGTGTCTCCTCCAATTTCAACTATTATTCCTTTTATACTTCCAGCCATATTTCTTCTCCTTTTATGTGTAATTTTACATTAAAAATCTGTCAATATCTGATTGTGTTGCTTTTTTATAATTAAATTCCTTATTTTCTTCTTTTCCTAGATTTAAAGTTAATACAAACATTTTCATAATATCTATATAACTTAATATTTTTAAATCTTGAATTGTTAATTTAAGTTGTAAACATGTAACTAAAAATTCATGCTCTGGGAATATAGACTTTTCTGTATTATTGCTATTTATTTTTTCTAGTTGTTTTGAAACTTCTATATCTGTAAAGTTTTCCATTAAAAGTTCTATAATTTCATTTATAGTCTCATTTGAAATAACTTCTTCCGTTATCTCTTTTTTAAAATCAGTAAAACTACAAATTTTGCTATTGTATGTATATAATAAGGTATACATTATTCTTGTTAATATATTATAAATACTTTCAATAACTTTTTCTGTTACTTCTTTTTTATCTAATTCTATAAAACATTTTCTTAACTCTATTAGTTCTTCAATTATATTCTTTTTAAATAATCTATTGTGAAATATATAAGACAATGCGTTGCATTGTCCTATATATTCTTTATTACTTGTTTTAATTATCATAATTAAATACCTTCTTCAACGTTTTTCTCTTCTTCATAAACAGATTTATAAAAATTCTCATAAATTGTAGCATTTGCTTCTGTTTTTTCTAAAATAGCTCTTACTTTTTTGTCAGTAGAACGTGGTCCTGTTGTAATAGATAAAGTATCTGTTTTTGGTTCTTTTGATTCTTCTACTGTACTAGCCTCAGAAGATGGTCTTGATACTGTTGTGTTGTAATAAACACATCTTCTACCGCTCTGATCTCCTTCGATTTGATACATTAATGCAAATGGTGCAATTTCTACGTCTGAACTTTCAATTAATGCCCCATTTTTGTCTTTCTTTTCACCCAAAATTTTAATTCTAAATTCTTCTGGAATATCCGCTATTTCTAAATCTCCAGAATATCCATTATTGGCATAAGAACTATAATATTTTACATTATCTGCATAAAATGGTGTTTCTTCTCCTTCGGCATCCAAGCTTAGATTTACTGCTCCAGGTATTGCAAACGGTGTATCATAAGTAATCGTTCCATCTTCTTCTAAAATCATTTTTGCAATATGTACATTACTTAATCCAAATTTTACCTTGTTTTTCATTTCTTTTTTCCTTCTTTCCTTTTTTAAATTTCAAAAAAATAACTCACTTGCCAGACTTCTTCGTCTGATAAGTAAGTTTCATCTGTTTTATTCCAAGCTATATTGCTTAAAATTTCATCTTCTATTTTGTTTTGCATTTCTATGTCTTTATCTATATAAGTGTAATCTAGTTTAATCGGTGTTCTTTTTTGGTAGACCTTGTTATCTGCCATAAAGTTATCTGTGGCAACTACTATAGCGACTAAATGTGGAGGTTTTACTGGTTTTTTAAATTGTCCATAAGCATATTGAAAACCTATTTGTTCACTCTTTGTTTTTAAATCTTCTAGTGTCATTTTTTTGACCTCCTTCGGATTACTGTAGTAATTTTTTGTTCATATATTTTGCTATATTTTTCTTCCAATGGTCTAATATGTGGATATTTTCCAGTATATCCTCCATCACATGTAGCATGTCCAAACTCAAGCAAATGTGTTAGTTGATAATTTGTAGCGTTATGTATTTTTATTGTATATTTATGATTTTTTAATATTGCTTTTCCTGTTTGTCTTCTCCAGCCTTTCCAATATGGACCATCTCTTTTTTGTTTTCCTGTAACTCCTTTTCCTCGTGGAGATGTTTGTTTTATTTCTTTTAATGCTTCTTTAGTTGTATTATCTGTTTCTTGAATTACATCATGTTCTATATCTTCTACATAATTGATAAGATAATCCATTACAGCTTTTTGAAAATCACTTACTTTTGTATTTTTTGACATTTTTTATTTTCCTTTCACAAACAAGTATTAACTCATCTGTTGTTATTTCTTGTGTTCGTATAATGCTATATGTTTGATCCATATAAATTAACTCTGATTGATTGTCGTAGTTCAAATTGCTTATTCGTAATCTTAAACTTGGTTTATAACCTTGCTCATTTGCTTTATAAAACTCATTAGCATAAACATCTTCTACTTTTATTAGTGGAATCTCTACTTCAACTGTACCTTCTTCTTGAACTCCAATTTTGTTTGATTTTAAAGTTGTAGATAACAACTTGCAACTCACATCACGCATTGTTATCTACCTCCTCAATTTGGTATTCAGAAGATAAAGATAAATTATTACAAATCATTTCGTATGTTTTTTGAGCAAGTTGTTTTTCTTTTATATCTACCATTCCAAAGTTTGCTTTTATAAACATGATTACTCCTGCTTGTACCAAAGAATTTTTTATGTTTTTATTTGCATCAATTCCTAATCTTTTCATATCTTCTATTCCTGCATTTAAAAACATTAATATCTCTTTGTCTTTTAAAGTAGATGTGTTTACAATACTTAAACATTCTTTCGCTAAGTCTTTTAAGTCTGTTTTTATTTCAATTTCTTTCATTTGCAATTCTTCAATTTCTTTATCTGTCATTTATCTTCATCTCCTTATTTTTATTAAACACTTGCAGTTGCCTTTTTAACTCTTACGAATCCATTATACTTAGAAACTGTACCACCAATTATTGCATCAGCTCTGTAGCAAATCATACCTTTTTTAAATTGATAATCTGTACTTTCTTGTACCTCTAAATCAGAGAATACTGGTAATTCAAAGTCCATTAAAGAACCATAAATCATAGTATATTTACCAGCTGTAGTTTTACTATTTGAAATAGAATTACAAGCAGAATTGATTACAAATGGTACTGCTAGTCCACCTTCTTTGTATGAGATAGTTCCTCTCGCTCCATTTTTAGTAATACTATAAACAAATTTTTCATCTTTTGTTTTTACTTTTGCAAATGCTTTTAAATCTTCTTTTGAAAGAATTAATGTTTGTGGAGCTTCTACATCTTCATTTCCTCCGTATGCAAATGTTATTTCATTTAGTGTATCTGCATCAATTCCTGCAAGTTCAATGTCGCTTGTTCCTTCTCCTGTTGGCATTACTTTTTCGTCTGCGTTATAAATACCTTTTATTGTGTTTGTCGTGCCAGCACCTACGATAGATTGTGCACCAATTTTTTTCTTAATTGAGCTTGTTACTCGTTTTGAAATTAATGCTAAATATTGTGCAGAAGGCAATTTTTTAACTTCTTTTGTTACTTCTATATAAGATGTTAATTTTGCTCTACCTGTTTCTACATAGTCTGTATCAACATCAATATCGTGATATTCTCCACCTTCCGTGGTATAGTCTCCTTCTCCATATCCTTTTTCAAATGCTACGGAATAAGACTCTCCTCCGTTTAGTGGTACTGTATTTAACATATCTACCATTCCAGAAACTGCATTGAAACTTTCACTTATTTCATTTTTATATTTTTTTGGCACTAATATAGTCCCACCAGATACGGAAACACTTCTTTGTTCGCCATTATCAAATGCTACTCTTACAGCTTTTCCTTCTTTTAAATCCTTTGCTCTTTGTTCAATAACTTCTTTTTCTTCCATTTTTCTTTCCTCCTTAATTGGTTTTTCAATTTCTTTGGCATTAGAAAAATCTACACTTCTTTTTTCTAATCTTTCTACTGCACCTTTTAATAGACTTCTTTCATCTGTTTTTTCTTCCTTTTTCTCAATTTCCACATCTTTTAATGCTTCAATTTCCTTTTTTAATCCAGCTAGTTCTTCGTCACTTTTAGCTTCTTCAATTCTTTTTAACAATTCTTTCTTTTTTTCTTGTAGTTCTTTTTCTGTCATTTTTTATTCCTCCTTTTATTTTTTTAATTTTTAACAGTTCTACCACCGCTTCTATAAAGCTCTATTAGTTTCTACCAACTAAAAAAGAGCAGTTCTACCACCACTCTTTGTTCGAGATTATAAACTTAATGTTAATTTTAGTTTTCTTTTTTCTAATTTTAAATTTTGATAATTTTCCTTTTCTTTTTCAAATTTTTCTTTACTTCTGGCGTATACTTCTGTTGTTTCATAAGCTGGAACATCTACTACTGATACATCAAATAGCTGTTCTATTTCAGTTATTCTTCTTAAGTCATTTTCATAGTCCCATTCTTGTTTTTTTACTGAAAAAGCAATGCTCATTTTATCTAACAATCCAGCTTGTATCATTTTATAAATATCTTTATTATTTTGAGTATCTATTAGCTTTGCCCTTATTTTTAATCCCTTGTTGTCAATTGTTAATTCTAAGCTTTTGTTTCTAGTTCTTGCTAATATGAAACAATTATCGTTATGATTATATTTCAAAACACAATCTTTCATATTGCAGTTGTTAAAAGCATCTCTACTTATAATTTCTTTGTAATAACCCAAATCTGTTTCCGTTTCAAAGACTGTTGCATACCCTTCAATTATCATTTCAGTACTTTCTTCTTGTTGTAATGCTCGTAGTTCACTAATTCTTATTTCTTTAATTGCCTTCTCCACTTTGTTCATTTTCCTTACCTCCTTGATATTTATCTGCCAAATTAGCATTTATAACATTTAAAGTTTGCAATCTTTTTTTACCTTCTTCCCCACCTACGGCTGGTAAATCTAGTATCTCTCTACCTTCATCTACTGTTAATAATCCTAATGCTCCTGCCTCTTTTATTAAGCTTATTTTGGTTTCTGTTTTTGCATATTTTATTCTATTAACTGAAAATTCTATCCTATGTCCTTGTTTTATTGCTTTTTCTCCAAAAATAGCATTTGTAAAAGCTTGTCCCATTTGTATTGCTCGCGGTTCTAAAACGCTTTCATAGAAGGCATTCCATTCTTCTGCAGTAAAATTACTCTTTATAAATTTTTCATCTAACATAAAATATCCATAAATATTTCCATTTACAGCTTTTAATTGTTCATTATCTAATAAAACTGGATTTAAGTTGATTTCTTTGAAGTCTAGTCTTGCATCTAATCCTCCAATTCCATCTGTGCTTGATAATAAAGACTCTATAAAATTATTTTTCATTTCTTTTATGTCCTCATCTTTTAACATAGATTGAGACGCTTTTAGAACCCCTCTCAAAGATGCACTGATTTTGATTGCATTTTTTATTCCGTCATCTGCTACTATTTGCGTTTCTATTGCACTTTTAAGTGTTTCGTTTGTTTCACCATAAAAATCATGTTTTGTATAAAAATTTCTTAAATGAATTACTCTGTCATATTTCGCATAATATATGTTTCCATTTAAAAACTGAAATTTCAACCATATTTCTTCATTATCTTCTACTAATGTACAAAATAATGGATTTAGTGGATATAATCCTCTTAAATACCCTTTGTCGTCTATGTCAATATATATAAATTCGTTGTTTTGTGCTAATAATATACTAATTACTTTATAGATAAAATCATATATCGTCATATACGGATTGGGCTTTATACTAATAATATAATCTATATCGCCTTGTATATGGTTTTTTACCTCTCCATTTTGTTTGAAGTGTCTTGGCATCATTTTTGCACAGTGTGTAGCAATTGTATGGATGCATTGTTTAGCTATTATATTATCTTCTATGTTATCTGAAATATTTGTATATGTTGCATTAAATCCACTTAAAAGCTTTAATGTATTTTCTAATACTTTGTTTTGTTTTTTCTTTCCAAAAACCATATTAAATAAACTTCTTTTTTCTTTTTTCATTTCACTCTCCTTGTAACACTAAATAGTCATTCATTTTTTCAAATAAAACGCAATAAGCTATTATTAAACTTACTGTACCATCTATTCTTGCTCTTTGTTTTTGTCCTTTTACTGGTCTTATATTGTCATTATCATCTCTTTTTACTGAAGTATTACATAAGCACCATTTTAAAATTGGATTATTGTTATAATTAACATTTTTTTCTATTAAATCAGCCTCTAATTGTTTCATTGGATTACTCATTGTTTTAGCTCCTTGTCTTATCTCTATCATTTCAAAACCTTGCTCCTTCATTTCTTCAACCCAGTATTGAGTGTTCCAAGGGTCATATCCTATCCATAACGCATTTATATCATATTCATTATGCATCTTTATAAACCATTGCGTTACATCGCTATAATTTACTTTTGCACCTTCACAAATTGTTACTAATCCACGTTTTTCCCATTTGTCGTATGGTATTTTATCATCTTTTATTTTAAATTCTAGTCTTTCACTTGCTATGAAATATTGTTGTATTACATACTTTTTACCATGTTTTATAATTAATAAAGTTGCACAAGTTAAATCTGTTGTACTAGATAAATCAACTCCACCAATTGCATATGTGTCGAATAAATCTTCTATATTGTATAATGCTTCATTATTTGCGATATCAAATGTAATCCATTTATCTTGGTCATTTTGTCTTATGTTAAAATCTTTACATAGTAGATTTGTTAATTCTGTTGGATTATTTTTTGCTCTGTTAACTTTATCTCGTAAATCTTTTATATTTTTTATGGTTCCAAGTCCGTGGATTTGCTTTATACCATTTCTTTTCGTCTTGCCATTCATTTGTATTATCTAATTCATAAATAATTGGCAAAACTGTTTCATCTACTATTCCATCTTGTTTTCCTTCATATCCATCTATAATAGCCGAAGCATATTCATATTCGTTGTCAAATACACTTTCTCTTACTGTCCCCATTGTAGAAGTTTCTAAAAGAAGTGGTTCTTCTCTTGCAGACATAGAGTCGTACATTACATCTAATAAATTTTTATCTTTCCACGCTTGAATTTCGTCGCATATTACAAAAAAGGCATTTAAACCATCGAGTGAATTAGAGTCGCTTGCAAGAGCCTTAAAAAAGCTTTCTGCTTTATCAAAAAATAACCCATTTACTAATGTTCTTATTCTTTTCGCTAGAACTGGGCTTTTTTTAATCATTCTTTTAGCTTCTTCCCAAACTACTTTAGCTTGTTCTTTCTTGGTAGCAACAGAATAAATTTCTGCACCACCTTCGCCAGCTGATGTAAGCATATAATTTCCTAATCCTGCATCTATTGTAGATTTTCCGTTTTTTCTTGCTACAAATAAAATTCCTTTTTTGTATTTTCTTAAATCGGTTTCTTTGTCTACAAAACCAAACAACGCTTGTACAGATGCTTTTTGCCAAAGTTCTAATATAACAGGCTTTCCAGCCCATTTTCCTTTAGAGTGCTTGCAAAATTTTTCTATAAATTCAATCGGTCTATTAGCTTTTTGTAAATTGAATATATATGTATGTGTTTCATTTTTTTCTGTTATTTCATTAAAAAAAGAAACTTGTTTTGGATTATAAATATCTTGTACAAGTTTCTTATATGTCATTAAAACCTTATGTGGAGCTTTATCTGGATTTTTAAGTAAAAATTCATAGTATTCTTCTATATATGTCATGTTAAACCATTGAATTGTTCAAATTCATCATCCTCATCTATTTTCTTCTGCTCTGGTAACATATCGTTCAATTGCTTTATAATGCTCATATAGTTTTTTACCATTGTGTTGTATGTTTTGCTTTCTATCGACTCTTTGAAACCATATTGATCTTTGCCGTTTACATATGTTTCTTTTACACCATACAATTTTATATCTTCTTTTAATTCATCTAAGGTTATAGACATAAAAGAAGCATTTTCTATTAATTTTTCTGCCATTTTATGCTTGTTTTCTGGTAAATCTCTAAATAATTTCTTTAGTCTTTGCGTTTCTTTTTTTATTTTTTTATTTTTTTCTATAAGTGCTTGTCCACTTAATTTTTCACGCATCATATTGTTTTCTTCTTCCATCTCTGCACCTCCTTTAACTACACCCCTTACGCAAGATGACTTGTGTATTTTTTGAATGCCCTCTCACCGTTCTCCCTAATTGCTTTATTTTTAGGCTTATAGGGGGGCTATTTATAATAAACTGTTTGTTCTCTTGTTAATTGTCCATCTGTATAATATGCTGTTGTTACACTTTCTATTTTATTATCTTTTTTTATTTGTTTTAATTTTTCTAATTCCTTTTTATAGTATTCTACTTCTAATTTCATAAGATCTATGATTTCTTTATCTGTCATATATTTATTATTATACTTCTTCATTGTTTTATTAAATCTCCATTCTCATCAAATTTGTATTCTTCTTTCTCTTTGAAGTGTTCTTCGTTGTGACACTTCTTGCATAAACTTTCTGTGTTGTTTATATTAAAGAATATATTATCATCTTCATAGTTTATATCTGTTATATATTCTTTATGATGAATAAAAAAAGCTGGAACATATATTCCGCTTCTTTAAACATCTTTCACATAAACCATTTGTTGATAATAGTTTTTGTTTTCTTAACTTCTGCCATCTCTTGCTTTTGTATTTGTTTGCTATATCTTTATTATCTCTGTACGTCATTCTAATTTATTTTCTTTCTTGTTTCTTTATCGCTGTTTCTGCTTTTACTTTCTTAGTTGCTGTTTCTACTTCTGTAACCTCTTCCACTTTCTCTACAAACACAGCATTAAATTTATTAGTTTGCGTTAATACTTTGTATCTTTCTTTAGATACTTCAAATTCTTCTCCCTCGTTTGGTATTCTTCCTAATTCATTGTCTTTTAGATTTAATTCTTTGTATTTGTTTGTTGCTTTAACTAACATAATACTTCCTCCTTTTTTTATAAATTCATTATTGGTTTTTGTTGTTTCGCTGTTATCTTTTCTGCTTTCTTATATCCTTCTATTTGCTTTTCTTTTATGTAATAACAACATTGTAAATTTCCATTTGTGTTTCTTCTTATTTCGCATAGATTTCGTTCTCTGTTTTTACAGTTACTGCATAATGTTCTTTTATATGTTTCGTAGATTGTTTCTTCTTTCATAAGCCTTACCTCGCTTATATAAAAAATAGAACTCACTAGGAAAGTTCTAATGCCCTCTGTTTTCTTCTCCAATTCCTTCCATCAAAGGGGATTATTACATATTACATATCATTAAACTTGCATTGTTCATATATATTAGCACTTACCTAGTATTGTGTTAATAACTTAATAAATTAAAAACTAGCTATAAATTAAATCTATAACTAGCTTTTGGAACCTTTATTCATTATTAGTAGTTTTGGGCTTGTCCATTTCTGAACAACTACTTTATTACTTACTAACATTTTATCATGTTATAAACGGACAAAACGGACAATATTATTTTTTTTCTAAAAATCTTTTTATTTTTTTTCTTGCTGTATCTTCATTGTTATATTTCATTAAAAACATTATTTGTATCCATGTTTTATTATCATTATATCTGTATCTTATAATATCTCTTATTTCCGCTTCTTTAACATAATTTAGCTCATATTCAAGTTGTAATCTTAATTTTTCTAGTTTATATTTCTTGCTTTTTATTAGTTTTCTATATTTATGTTTTAAATTTCTGTTTTTTGGTACTTCAACCCCTTCTACAACACAATTGTGTTTCATGTATGGATACCTACTACTACTTTTTTGAACACTATCTGTTACTACTGTATTTTCTTTGTTTTCTATTTTGAATAATCTCTTATTTAAACTTTCAAGTTCTTTATTTGTATTTTCTATTTTATCCAAAAACTCTTTTGTCATAAGTACCTCCTTATTTCTTAACTATAATCACTTCGCCTTTGTTCTTTTTAGCTCTCTTATAATAAATTGGTTTTTCTTGTTCTTGATTCAACTTTCTTAGTTTGTTTATTGTTGTATTAAATGCTGTTTCTATATTTTGAGATGTATTATATAGATCTTTTAATATTTCAAGTTCTCTATATTCATATTTATAATTATGTCTTTCTGCTAAACATTCAAACATCTTTTCAGTATATTCTCTTTTTTCTTTTGCTGACATAGAATTATAATTATTTAATATATCATGTTCTATATCGCTTTTTATTTTATCCTGTTCGCCTACATTTTCATAAGCTATATTACATCTTTTATTGGCATCTATAAGTATTTTATTTAATTCTTCTAATAATTCTAATGATTTCATAAATACCTCCTCACTTAATTTTTTATGTATGAATAATGTCTTATATCTTGCTCTATTTCAGATTCGTTTATGTCATTTCTATAAAATTTACAGTCTTTGCAATTTATTTCTTTTAATGCTTTACAGCCTACATGTCCATTTCTTTCTTTATAAGCGAAACAATCTTTATTTACCATTTTTTTCTCCCACTTTCTTTTTTAATTTCATCTAAGTAATCTGCCAACATACTATATGCTAATCCATAATCTTTATTCTTTGTTGTTTTTGCTAATATTCTATACTTCTTTATACTTTTATTAATTTTAATTATTAATCTATCATATCTGCTAGCTTTTTCTTTTATTTCTTTTGCTGTTTTATAACATTCTGTCATTTGATTTCACTCCTTTTCTTTATTTTTCTAGTAATTTATTTTTTTATTGATAAAAATAGTCCTCCTTGTCTTAATTCTTCGCTTATAACATCTTTTAAACTTAATTGGTCTAAAATCAGTTCTAATTGCTTTAATTGTAAAATCTTATTTTTTATATCCGTTTTTAAGCTAGATAAGAATATTTCTTTTGCAACTTGATGTGCTTCATTGCACATATCGAAAGTAGGATATTTATCAAATCCATATCCACAACTTTCGAAATATATCTCTCCATTTTTTATATAAATTTGCATTTTTGATTCTCCTTGTTCTACTTGTAAGCAATAAATTGGTTTTCCATTACATATTTTTATAGTTTCTTTTATTTCTTGTTTTTCCATTCTACTTTTCCTCGCTTTCTTTTATTTTACTTGCGTCCCAATAAGCACTCCTTTCACCTCTTGCCATGTCTATTAGATAAATTTCGTCTGATTCTTCTTCCCACAAAAAATCGATTGACCAAATTCCCTCTATTTTGTTGTTAAATTTTAAACTGCTTATATCTTTTTCTATTCGATTAAATAATTCTTTTAGTTTTTCTTTATGATTTATTTCTCTGTTCCCGATTTTGTTATGAAACCAATCAAATATGGTTTTGTCAGTCTTTTTTTCTACATGCGGACTGCAATAATCGTAATCCCAATAATCTACTATGTACTTAATTTCTTTAGTATCTATGTTATAAAATACTCTAACTTCTTCTCTTAATGGCATACCGTTGTAAATTGTTGCTATTCTTTTGTCTGTACATGGTATTAATTCTCTTACTACTAACTCTGTATGTCCGCCTGTTTCATAAAAACAAGACATATAATTTATTTCCCATAACTGTTTTGCCAAATTCTCTCTTGTTGCCATGCAAGTTTTAAAGTCAAATTTATTTGAAAAACAACCGTTTTTTATGTTGTATACTTTATTTTTTTCCATTTTCATAAATGTTGGTTCTAATATCTTCTTTATCTTGTCCCAATTAACTTTGTTAATATCTTCCGTTTCTTGCATTGCTTTTACTTCTTCATATGTAAAAATTTGATTTGCTATTATATTAGCATGTTTGAAATTTCCAAAATTCGTTATGCTAGAATACCAATTGCTAAAATTCTCTAGTTTTTCTCTATCTCTTTTGTAACCTTCTTTCATTATGTTTTCTATATGATTTTCATCATTAGCTAACTTTATTTTCAAAAAAATCATCTCGATTCATCTTTCTACCTCTTTTCTTATTTTTTTCTTTTGCTTTACCAATCTTTTTCATCTATTTTTAACAATTTACTATCTGTAATTAGTGATATTGCATTTTAATCTATTGCAATTACATCTTTACTCTTGCTATTGTCTATCCATAAATCTTTTTCTTTTAACTCTTTATAAGTGTTTAAAATTATTTTCAGTTTTATTAGTACATTGTCCATCTTCTCACTTCCTCTTTAAATATTTATATATTGTCTTTTCTACATAAGCTAAAGCTTCATATTGCGTTATAAAACGTCCTGCGTATCTATTTCTTACTTCTGCTCTTATATTTCTTATTTGCATGTTATATTGTCTTTTATATTGTTTAGCTAATTGCTCTTTACTTAAACCAGTTTTCCATTTCTCTAAAATTTCTCTGTCTTGCATACTACACCTCTCTAGAAACTCTTTAGATATTAGTGTCAAGAAGTTTCGGAAAAAATCCGATGATATATAATTCATTAGT
>CAOJDP010000008.1 GCA_948433085.1 uncultured Caryophanales bacterium | reverse complement strand
AAACAAATGCCAAGGTGGATATGTGAATGGGACATGGAACGATTGTTTAACAGGAGCAAATACATGTCAAGGAGGATTTACAAGATAAGAGCAAGTGATTGCTCTTTTATTTTCTTAACTTTTTAATTTCATTTAATTCGCTTATTGTTACAAATTCAAATCCTTGTTTTCTTAATTCAGGTATAATTTTTTCTAAGGCATTCGCTGTTCTTTTATGTGTATCGTGCATTAGTATAATATCTAAATCTTTCACATTTGTAGTTGCGTTTTTTACAATTTTATTCACATCTTTATTTTTCCAATCACTTGTATCAACGGTCCACATAATGACATCTAAATTTAGATTTTTTCTTATTTTGGTATTAATAGAGCCATACGTTGGTCTCATGATCGTGGGGATATAACCAGTAACAGAAGATATTATATCTTGTGTTTTTGTGATTTGTTCTTGTAAATCTTCCATAGTTAACTTTGTGAGCCATTTATGATTATAAGAATGATTTCCAATTTCATTTCCATTATTTATCATCTTTCGCATAGTTTCTTGATAAATTTCGACCTTGTTTCCAATGACAAAAAAAGTTGCACATGCTTCATTTTTATTTAAAATTTCTAGTATCTCATTTGTATACTTACTAGGACCATCATCAAAAGTAATTGCTACTACTTTTTGATTTTCATCTATTATTTTGGGCGTACTCGTGAAAGTTTCAGTTGTAGGAACTTGAATATCGGGTGTAATTTTCAATTTTAACTGCAATTGATTTAAGGGAATTGTAATTGCTATAATATCACAGTAAGAAGCCGTTACATCCGCTGGGTTAAAATAGATAGTAAGCATTTCTGCATCTACTGTAAATAGTGGAAAATTATATTGATCTGTAATAGTAAATTTTAATTCATCCCATAAAATGCATTCTTTATAATTTTTTATAAGTTCCATTTTTACATGACTTACAAATTTAGAAAAATCACTATCTTCAATTACATCATGAATTGTAAGCAATTTATTTTGATGCTGATCAAAGACGTAACTTTTCATATAATTCTCTGGATTCGCAAGTATAGAGCTATTAATAAATGTGTGTAATGTTACATTAATATAACGATTGTTGATGACATTATAAGTATAATCTACATTGAGTTCTGACTGTTCCTTTAAATTTGGAAATGTTTCATATTCCTCTTTAAAAGTGTTGTATATATTTTCAACATCCTTTTTAATTATTGTATCTAATTTCTTATTTCCTGTAATCGGATAATTGATTCCTACTAATATATTTTTCTCTTCTTCAATAATTGTATCAATATTTTGTGTAGTTTTAGAAGTACATGCAGTAAAAAAACATATACAGATCAATAGATACAAATATTTTTTCATAATCTCACCTATACCAATATATTCGAAATAAATTTATAACATACGAGAGATTTTAAATTATTCTTTTATTTTATTGTGCATATTTTATAGTAGGTGAAATTATGGATTTATTGCCAAAATGTTTAATGCAGGTTTTATCAATTAGTATGGTATTCAGTGTTATATTAATGGCTTTAATTCAAAGATTAAAATCATTATCAATTGTTCGTACAAAAAGTCATATCTGGATTTTAAATCTAATTTTTTCTTTTACCTTAGGAATTCCTTTTGGAATCATCTTTTATCAATTACCTTTTTTGGAAAGCATTTGGATTGGTGTATTTAGCTTTATTGGTGCTTCTAGTATATATGAGACACTAAAAAGTTACACACCTTTATCTTTAAGTGAAATTACACACTCTGATTCATAGTTAAAAATGCTTGTTTTTGAAAGAAAATACGTAAATCTATTGATTTTATTTTTGAAAAATGTTATTCTGTAATTGTAAGCAAGATAGCTTATTATTATGAGGAGGTAAATTATTATGTCAAGCGCAGAATTAGTAAGTTTTATGGCGGAAGAAGCTGGCTTAACAAAAGCAGATGCAACTCGTGCTTTAGATGCGATGAAAAAAGGAATTGAAAAAGGTTTAAAAGAAAGTGGAAAAGTAACTTTAACTGGTTTCTGTACTTTTACAAGTAAAGAAAAACCAGCTACAACTGGACGTAATCCTAAAACTGGAGAAACTGTTCAAATTGCTGCAAAAACTGCTATTACAATTAAAGCAGGATCTAAATTAAAAGAAGCATTAAACTAATGGATGGCATTCACAAATGTGAATGTTTTTCTTTGCACTCTTTTTATTTTGAATAATTTGTTGTATAATAAACTAAAAGGTGATGTACATGAATGAAAAAGTTGTATTGATTACTGGAGCTGGAAGGGGAATTGGTGCAGCAATTGCGGAGAAATTAGCTTCGAATGGTTATCATTTAATACTCAATTATTTAACAAGTGAAAAAGAGACAAAATTGTTGCAAAAAAGATTAGAAGAAATCTATGCGATTAAAGCAATTTGTATTCAAGCAGACATCTCAAAAGAAGAAGATGTTCAAAATATGGTAGCAATCGCGCTTCAAGCATTTGAAAAAATTGATGTACTAGTTAATAATGCGGGAATTGCAATTGATACCTTGTATGAAAATAAAACAGTAGATAACTTTAGAAAAACATTGGATGTGAATTTAATTGGGACTTTTTTGGTAAGCAAATATGTGGGAGATCATATGTATGAAAAGAAAAAAGGGACTATTATTAATATTGCTTCTACAAATGGGATTGATGAATACTTTCCAATGTGCTTAGATTATGATGCATCAAAAGCAGGCGTTATTTCTTTGACACATAATCTTTCTTTGCAATATGCTCCTTATATAAGAGTAAATGCAATTGCTCCTGGATGGGTAGCGACAGAAAATGAGATGCGAGAACTCGATCAAGAATATATTACATTAGAACAAGAAAAAATTTATTTAAAACGTTTTGGAAAACCTAGTGAAATTGCGAATGTTGTATCTTTTTTGGCAAGCGAAGACGCAAGTTTTGTAAATAATGCGATTATTCGTGTAGATGGGGGTCAAAGATGAAAGAGATGTATGGAAAATTTGGAATAAATAAAGATGTAATTGAGATGGTAGAAAAAGCAGAAATTGAATTACGAAGTCAGTTGCAAAAAATGGATGCTTTGGCCGACTATCAAAGTTTAAAAGTTTTAAATGCATTTCATAAATATCAAGTTTCAGAAATTCATATGCGAAGTACTACAGGGTATGGTTATGATGATATTGGAAGAGATACCATCGAAAAAGTATTTGCAAGTGTATTAGGGGCAGAAGATTGTTTGGTGCGAAATCAATTTATATCTGGATCACACGCTTTAACCGTTTGTTTTTTTGCACTTTTAAGACCTGGAGATACACTACTTAGTATCACAGGAGAACCATATGATACCCTACATCAAGTGATTGGAATTGTAGATAATCCAAGTTCACTCGCATCTTACAATATAAAATACGAACAAATTGATTTAATTAATAATAGTTTTGACTTTGCAAAAATTCAGGAAAGATTAAAACAATCTAAAGTAAAAGTAATCGAAATTCAAAGGTCAAAAGGGTATTCTAGTCGCAAGAGTATTTCGATAGATCAATTAAAAGAAGTGATAGAAAAAATTAGAGAAATAGATACAGATGTAATGATTATGGTCGATAATTGTTATTGTGAATTTGTAAATGAAGTAGAATCCTTGGCAGTTGGAGCCGATATTATGGTCGGGTCTCTCATTAAAAATTTAGGAGGCGGCATTGCTCCAAATGGGGCTTATATAGCAGGTAGAAAAGATTTAGTTGCACTTGCAGCAGAACGTTTAACAGTCCCAGGTGAAGGAAAAGAAGTAGGGCCTAGTTTAGGTGTAAATCGATTATTGTTACAAGGTTTGTTTTTTGCACCAACTGTGGTAGCAAGTAGTCTTAAAACAGCTATTTTAGCAAGCTATTTATTAGAAAAATTAGGCTATCAGGTAGAACCTAGATACAATGATTTGCGTGCTGATATTGTGCAGATGATTACGTTTGGAAACCCAGAAGATTTGATTCACTACACACAAGGCATTCAAATGGGGTCTTATATTGATGCTCATTCTCTTCCGATTCCAGGAGATATGCCTGGGTATGAGGATCCAATTATTATGGCTTCGGGAAGTTTTACACAAGGATCTTCAATTGAATTGTCATGTGATGGGCCACTGAGAAAACCTTATATTGGATATATGCAGGGTGGCTTAACATATTCTGCTGGTAAATTAGGTGTAATGAAAGCTATTTCTTATTTGTTAGAAAAAAAGTAAGTATGCAAAATAGAAGTTTCTATATTTTGTATAAAAATGATTGACAAACATATAATAGCCATGTATACTATAGAAAGAAAAAAGGAAAGCAGAAGTGTCCACTTCTCACCCGATTGCTGAAGCTTTGGGTTAAATGCCAATAATAAAATTATAGTTTATTGGGATTTTTAAGTGGATACTTTTATGTATTCACTTTTTTATGGAGGTGTCAAGTATCGCAAAAGAAAAAGATATGTATATCAACGAACAAATACGTGCAAGAGAAGTTATGGTAATTGGTCCAAATGGAGAACAACTTGGAGTAAAACCAATTAAAGATGCCCTTACATTAGCTAGTTATGCTGGTTTTGATTTAGTTTTGATGAGTCCTACTGCAACTCCACCGGTTTGTAAAATTATGGATTATAATAAATTCAAATACGAGAGTAAAAAGAAACAAAAAGAAAATATGAAAAAACAAAGAGAAGCGAATTTAGAAATCAAAGAGTATCGTTTATCCGTAACTATAGATGTACATGATTTTGATACACGTGTTCGTAATGCATCGAAGTATTTAGAAAAGGGTCATAGAATTAAAGTGTCAGTTCGTTTTCGTGGAAGACAAATGGCACACCAAGAATTAGGTAAAGATGTATTAGTGAGATTTGCAGAAGCTGTAAAAGATATTGCAGAAATAGAGCAACAACCGAAAATGGAAGGCTATTTTATGACGATGATGCTAGTGCCAAGCAAAGAGAGTTAGGAGGAAATATTTATGCCAAAAATGAAAACCCATAAGGGGACAGCAAAAGTTTGCAAAGTTAGACCTGGTGGAACAATTAAAATTGGTACTCCAGGGTCAAGACATAATACAGGAAAGAAAAATGCTGCTTTTAATCGTAAAAGTAGAAAAGGATCATTATTGAGCCAATCAGATTACAAAAGAATTAGAACAAACTTAGGAAAATAGTATTAAAGGAGGAATAATATGGCAAGAGTTAAAGGTGGGACAATACATCGTGCCCGTCGTAAAAAAGTAATGGACCAAGCCAAAGGATACTTTGGAAGTAAACATAGATTATATAGAACGGCGAAAGAACAAGTAATGCATTCATTGAGTTATGCTTACAGAGATAGAAGACAAAAGAAAAGAGACTTTAGAAAACTATGGATTACAAGAATTAATGCCGCTTGTAGAGAAAATGATATTAGTTATTCAAAATTTATTAATGGCTTGAATAAAGCAGGCGTTACAGTAAATCGTAAAATGTTATCTGAGATTGCAATTGATAATCCTGCAAGTTTTTCAGATTTAGTCAATATTGCAAAAGATGCACTGAATGGAAAAGTATCAACACCTAAACAAGAAGAAAAGAAAAATGAAAATTTGGAAAAAACTGTAAGTGAAATTGATTATTCTAAAATGACAGTTGCAGAATTACGTGAAGTAGCAAAGTCAAAAGGAATTGAAAACGTTTCCACATTAAAAAAAGCAGAATTATTAGATGCTTTAAAATAATTTTGATGATAGAAACCTCGTTTTTAGTGATAGAAACGAGGTTTTTTCTTCAAAAAAATATAGTGTCAAAATGAATATATGTTTCACGTAAGAGAATAAAAAAATTTATTGTAAATATGGTGGATACAATCTAAAATATAACAGTATCGAAGTTGAAAAAAGACAAATTCATTAAAGATATTATGAAAAGAATTTTTTAAAAATAATATTCAGAATCATAAATAAACTTGATTATCTGTCAAAATCGAATGTTCAAATGGGGTTATTTTTTTAGAGGTTGCACATATTAATACTGGTGATTTCTATGTATTACATAAATGTATTTTTTATATATTCTATCTTAGGTCATTTATTAGAAACTTTTGTTTATATGGCGCATTCTGGTGAAAGTGGTATTTTATATGGTTTTTGGACACCTGTTTATGGAATCGGATGTATTATAATTACAGCTTGCTACAATGCCTTATTTCAAAGACATCATGCCTCTAAAAAATTAGAAGCATTAACTGTATTTCTAATTGGTGCTGTTTTACTTACCTTTATTGAATGGATTGGTGGAACTTTAATAGAAGTTTTATTTGGTTATGTATTTTGGGATTATAGTAAATTAAAATTTCATATAGGACCTTATATTGCATGGGAAATGGCACTCGTATGGGGCTTTGCTTCTATGGCTTTAATCTTTATTTTTAAACCATGGATAGATAAAGTGATTCAAAAAATTCCGAAGTGGGTTACTTATATTTGTATTGGATTATTTATCATTGATGTTAGTTGTACAATTCTTTTCAAATTGTAATTATTTAATATAACCATTTTGAACATATTTTGTTTCATTTACCACAATAAATGCTTTTTTGTCGATTGAATGAATTAAATTTTTTAAATGTTCAAAATTGTTTTTTTGTATTTCAATAAACAACATGTACTTTTCATTTGCTTTATCTTGACCTTTTATATCAATGACAGAAACTGCATATCCTTCTAATCGTAATTGGTCAATTAATTTATGATTGTTGTTACTAGTCACTACCTGGACTCCAAAATTACCTTTGATAAAACGATCGGATAAATAACCACCGATATAAGTCCCTGTCGCAAAACCTAGTGAGTACGCAATGGCAATCCATATACTCGTTTCTGTTGTATTTAAGGCTTCTTTTACAATAACAAACCATACAAATATCTCAATAAAACCAACACAACTTGCTAACAAAGTACGTCCTTTTACAGTAATTAAAGTGCGTACAGTTCCTAATGAAACATCAATAATACGTACAAAAAATATTTTAAGGCATAATAAAAATAATGTCATAACAGTTTCCTTTCCATTTGAAATTTTAAATGATATTGGTTATAATAGTAATAGGTGATACTATGAAAAGAAGAATTAAAAAACAAGTTTATATTGTTGGAATCGCTCTAATACTAGTAATAGTATTCGCAATATTTATAATTCGATACATAAATTATAGAAGTACAAATACTTATCAATTAAAAAAATTGGGTTATCAAAAGCAAGAAATCGCAGTTATTCAAAAGTTAGAAACAAATCAAATCAAACAAATTATTGGTATGGAGTATAACCAATCAATTATAAAGTTTATCAAAGAAAAATATTTTTTATTTGATAATTTAGAACGTTATTTGTCTTATCAAAAGCAAGAAAAAGACGAAGACTTTACACATGTTGTCAGCATCGTTAATGTAGGTGCAGATCATGAATATTATGATAAAGATTTTGTAACAAAAACTAAAACCGATTTAAAAGATGAAAATTTAATTTTGGTAAATAAATTTCATTATTTAGATAAAGATTTTATACCAAAAGATATTGTTGATATCAAAAACTGGTATGCCTATGGAGAAAATGCAATTCGTGAAATTGTATATGAGCAATTTTTACAAATGCACAAAGCCGCAGAAGAAGAGGGCTTAAAATTAATTATTACATCCGCTTATCGTGATTATGAATTTCAAGAGTCACTGTGGAATAAATATCGTAGACAAAATGGTATAGAATGGGCGGATAGTGTATCAGCTCGTGCTGGATATTCTGAACATCAAACAGGGCTCACATTAGATATTATTACAAGTGGAGAAGGTGGTGGGATGAATACCTTTGAAAATACAAATGAATTTAAATGGTTAAGTAAAAACGCGCATAAATATGGTTTTATTTTAAGATATCCAAAAGACAAAGAAGATATAACAGGTTATGCATATGAATCTTGGCATTATCGTTATGTTGGAACGGAAGTAGCAACTAAGATTTATAATTTAAACATTACTTATGATGAATACTACGCTTATTATCAGAAAGAAATAGAGGGATAATATGAAAAAAGTATTGGTTATCGTGGGAATCGGAATTACATTCGTAATTTTTCTTCTTTTATGGAAAGCAAATATAGATGCAATCAATCAACCAAACGTATCTCAAAATCCTTATATAGCAAAAGGATATTCTGAAGAAATGGCAAATCGAATTTCTGAATTGCCAAAAGAAAATCAAGATTATCTTTTAAAAGAAGATTATGTAGAAGATTTAAATGATTATTTTAATTCTTCTGAATTTAAGGAAGAAAACTTAAAGGATTATATTGAACTTTCAAAAACCTATGGTCTTTCTTTAACAGATACTATGTGGATTGTCAATCATCAATTTTATAGTAATTTTTATGATGAGGACACACTGGTATTTATGCACTCTGAATATTACATTCATGACTATTTAGAAAGGTATCGAAATTATAAACAAATAAATATAAATGAAGATGCAAGTTTCATTATTTCTGCTGTAAATTGTAATTTGGATTTTGAATTTTATACACAAGATTATGAAGTAGATTTAAGAAATCCTTATTTAATTTTAGTGAATAAATATTATAAACTTTCAAGTGATTATGTTCCAAACAATTTAGTAACAATTGAAGCTAAATATGGTAGAAATTTGTCTTTGGATCATACAGTCTATGAACAATATAAAAAGATGTGGGAAGTGGCAAAGGAACAAGGATTGACACTATATATTAAATCACCTTATCGTAGTTATCAAACACAACAAAATTTGTATAACAAATATGTAGCAAAAGATGGCAAAAAAGCGGCTGATACTTATTCTGCACGTCCTGGATATTCCGAACATCAAACGGGTCTTGCCTTTGATGTGACTAGTCCTACTACTAATTTTGATACATTCGAAAGTTCAAAAGAATTTTTGTGGTTACAAGAACATGCACATGAGTATGGGTTTATTTTGAGATATCCTAAGGGAAAAGAATATATTACTGGATATATTTATGAGCCATGGCATTATCGTTATGTGGGTGTAGAAGCTGCAACGAAAATCAAAGAGACAGGACTTACTTATGAAGAATATTATGCTTATTATGTAAGATAATACTGTCATAGGATTCAAGGATGTAGATATGGAAAATCAATTGTAAAGTATGATTTGAGAAAAAATACAGGAAAGACATCAATAATTTTTTGTTAAAAAGTTTTGCACTTTTGAAAATTATGATAAATGAAAATATGTGTATTTTGATAATATCGAAGATAACAGTTTTTTCAAAGCATTAGTAGAAGGATTGTAATAGATTCTTTTTTACATGAAACTGTAAAAAATTTCTCTAATACAGCATTTCAACTTTTAAAAATAATGTTTTTTTTGTATAATAATATGTGAAAAGTAGATTAAAGGAGTATTATTGTGCATAGATTATTGAAAATTTGCCAATATATACTTAATTTTATCGAAAGGAAGATGGCTGTATGAAACCAATGTTATTATGTATATTAGATGGAGTTGGAATGCGAAAAAGTAGGTATGGAAATGCCTTTCTTCAAGCAAAAACCCCAAATTTTGATCAATTATGGGAAACATATCCACATAGCTATCTACAAGCAAGTGGGATGCATGTAGGATTGCCAGAAGGACAGATGGGAAATAGCGAAGTTGGACATTTAAACATAGGTTCTGGTAGAATCGTATATCAACCTTTACAGTTTATTACTCAAAAAATAAAAGATCAAACTTTTTTTCAAAATAAAAAAATACTAGAAGTAATTGCACATGTTAAACAAAACAATTCTCGATTACAAATCTTTGGATTATTAAGTGATGGAGGAATTCATTCTCATATTGATCATTTAATGGCACTTATTGATTTATGTAAACAAGAAAATATGCAAGATGTATACTTCCATATATTTACAGATGGAAGGGATACGTTAACCAATGTTGCGTTAACTTATCTAGATCAATTGCAAAGAAAAATAGAAGAAACAGGAATTGGAAAAATCGCAACCATAAGTGGGAGATATTATGCAATGGATAGGGATAATCGTTATGACCGAATTCAAAAAGCATATAATGCAATTGTGAAAGGACAAGGAGAACAATATAATACATATCAAGAAATAATAAACCAGAGTTATGCATCTAATATCACGGATGAATTTATTTTACCATCTATATTAGATAAAAGTGGCTGTATTAAAAAAGGCGATGGGTTACTCGTTTTTAACTATAGACCAGATCGTTTACGGGAATTATTTTCAGCTCTTACGAATCCTAAATTTAAAGGTTTTAAACGTAAATTTATTCCTAATTTAAAGTTAGTGACTATGATGTCGGTTAGTAAAGAGGTAATCTCTGAGCCTGCATTTATAAATGAAAAATTAGAAAATACATTAGGTGAATATATTAGCAAACAAGGTCTTCATCAATTACGTATTGCAGAAACAGAAAAATACGCACATGTTACTTACTTTTTTGATGGAGGAGAAGAAAAGGATTTGCCAAATTGTGATCGAATTTTAATTCCATCTCCTAAAGTAGCAGCATATGATTTGTCTCCAGCAATGAGTGCAGTAGAAATTACAAATACCTTATTATCAAAAATTGATGAAAATTTATATGATTTCATTATATTGAATTTTGCAAACGGAGATATGTTAGGACATACAGGGAATATGGAAGCGACGATTCAAAGTTTAGAAATTGTTGATTCTTGCTTAGGAAAGTTATATCACAAAATGAAAGAAATAGATGGGGTATTTATTGTAACTGCAGATCATGGAAATTGTGAAATTATGTTAGATGAAAATGATAACAAGATTACATCACATACAACAAGTTTAGTTCCTTTCATTATAAATAAAAAAAATATTACTTTAAAAGATGGAAAATTAGCTGACATTGCACCAACTATATTATCTTTACTTTCTTTAGAAATCCCACCCGAAATGGACGGAAAAGTATTAATCAAACCAAGTACAAGAAAAAGGAAAAATAAAAAAAATTTATCATTCTATTTTTTTATCATTTCTTTTCTTTTTATAGGAAGTTTATTTGGAATCTATGGATATCGATTTTGGCATTATTATCATTTAGCGCATGATAGCCAGATGGAAATCGTTCGTTTACATGACCAAATTGTTGCACATACAAAACCAGTCACAAGTGGGGATGGTCTTTATTACGATTTCGATCAAAAACAATATATTTATAAGGGAAAGGTAGAAAATAATTATGTATATTATTCAGGACGTTATTTCAGAATTGTGAGAATTAACCAAGATGGTAGTATTGTGTTAATTACAGATCAAAACGAAACCTCTATGGTATGGAATTATAAAAATAACAAATATGAAGAATCTTATATTAGAAAATGGTTAAATCCAAGTGATGAAGAATATACAGGAATTTTCTATCATTCTTTAGAAAATCCTGATTTATATTTACAAACAGGTAACTATTGTATCGATGAAGTGGATGGTAAAACATTAACGTGCAATAAAACGATATCGGATAAGGTAGGATTATTAAGTATTAAAGAATACCAAGAGGCATTGGCTTACAATGGTTACTTAAATATTGGGCAATATTGGTGGACTAGTAATGCTTCTTTAGATAATCATGTTTGGTATGTATTTGTGGAAGGTGGAATTAATTCTAAATCAAATACTTATGAATTATATAATGCTTATGGTGTGAGACCTGTTATTACATTAAAACCAGATGTCAATTTGATAAGTGGAATAGGTACTAAGCAAGATCCTTATCGTATTACAAACGAAAATAATACTTTTCAAATTGGGAATTATATCGAGTTTGATGAATGTTTATGGCGTATTACTGCGATTAATGAGAATGATATTCGTATTATAAAAAATGATGTGTTACGTATTGATAAGGAAAGTGTAAAGCGTGTATTTTCTAATTCTTCTAATCAATATAATCCTAATGAAGAAGGCTCTGTCGCGTATTATTTAAATCATACCTACCTAGACAAATTAAAAAATAAGCATTTACTTGTAAATGCGATATGGTATAATGGAACGTATGGGGAACATTATAACTATAGGGATATTTATAAAAATCAAGTAGAGGCTAAAATCGGTTTGCCATCTATAACAGAATTATATGGAAAAACAAATGAATCATTTTTAACAGCAACAGGAATGTATGATGATTTAATTTACTATATTTCGGAGACAGGAACACTTTCTACTGTGGATATTCAAACAGAGTTTGCAGTGAAACCAGTTCTTGCTTTAACGAAATCTGTCACTATAGTAAGTGGAACAGGTTTAGAAGGGGATCCCTATATAATAGAGTAGGTGTTTTATGAAAAAAAAATTAGTAATTATTTTTGTATCCCTTTTGGACTTCTTTGTGGTTGTGTGTCTTTTTCTTGCTTATGGTCCTATTTCTTATTTTAGAGATTTATGGATTACAACTTCTATGACTACATTAAACCATAGATACTTGGCAAATATTCTATACAGTGAGAAAACAATTAATCAAGTATTAAGTCAAAATTATTTAAAAGAAGTAGAGGAAAATACAGATATCACAAAGATTGAATTTAACCATATAGAGGAAAAGGAACAATATGATTCTATTTATGAAGAACAGATTTTAAAAAAAGATGCTGACAATGATTTATATAAGGTAGTTCCACTTTCAGGAAGTGGGTATAAGGGATATATGGTAGTAGTCTATGAGCCAAGTCGTATTCATTTAGAAGTAACTAAATATTTAGGAACACGCGGGGAAATGCTAACAGAAATGTCTAAGCGAAAATCATTTGAAGTTGGAATTAATGCGGGTGGATTTGCGGATGCTGGAGGAGTTGGAAGTGGTGGTATTCCAACAGGAACAGTGATTCAAAATGGTCAAATTATTTATAGAGGACCTGAAACAGGATGGACAGGGGGACTAATTGGTTTTACGGATAATAATGTACTAATGTTAACTAAAGATAGTCCAGAAGTTGCGATTCAAAATGGAATGAGAGATGCAGTAGAATTTGGGCCATTTTTAATTGTCAATGGAAAACGTGCAATTGCACGTGGAAATGGTGGATGGGGGATATCTTCTAGAACGGTAATTGCGCAAAGACAGGATGGAATTGTTTTGTTTTTAGTTATCGATGGAAGACAGCCAGGTTATAGTATTGGAATTAGTATGGTAGATTTGACTAATTTACTTGTTCGTTATAAAGCTTATAATGCTGCCAATTTGGACGGTGGCGCTTCTACGGATTTGGTCATTCGACAAAAACTAATGAATAGGCCATGTGGAAATGGCGGAAATGGTGAGAGATGGATCCCTAATGCATGGATTTTAGAATAGACGTATGTCTATTTTTTTATTATTTACATATATATTTTTTAAGGGGGAAAGTTATGAAATGGAAAAAATGCATTATTGGAGGCATTATTATTTTGATTATAGGTTCAGTTTTTTTGTGGAAACAAATGCGAACAATGGAACGACAAGATGAAAATATATGTTATCCACAAGTTATTTTAAAGGGAAATAAAATAATGACATTAAATATGGGGGAAAATTATCAAGAACCAGGTTATGAATTAAAAGATAGTTGTGGGGAAAATTTGGAAAATCGATTGGAGATTAAAAATACTGTGGATAATAGTAATCCAGGAACCTACGAAATTTTTTATAAGGTTAGTAATCAATATGGAAATGTGGTAGAGGAAAAACGGTTTGTAACAGTAAAAACAAATACGAATTTTACATATCAAGATAGTTATGATAAACTAGATAATCAAGTACATAATTGGGGAATCGCCAATAAAAAGGATGGGGCAAGGCCAGCGGAAGTAGATGGTTTAAGTGAGAAACTAAAAGCATATAATGCATATTTAGTAGGAAAAGATGAAAAAAAATTGTATTTGACTTTTGATGAAGGAAGTAATGATACTTATTTAAAAGAAATTGTTGATGTTTTGAATCAAAATGAGGTAAAAGCAACATTCTTCTTTTGTAGAAGATTTATTTTAGATAATCCTGAACTTATGAAAACACTTGTAAAATATGGGCATTCTGTTGGTAATCATACTGCAAATCATTATCAAATGCCGCTTTATGCAACGAGAGAAAATTTTCAAAAATATTTGAATGAAATTATTGCAGTGGAAGAAGCATTTGAACAAGTAACAGGATCATCTATGGATAGAATTTATAGAGAACCTAAAGGAGAGTATAGTTTTCGTAGTTTACAAATTATGAAAGATTTAGGGTATAAAACTTATTTTTGGAGTATTGCGTATGTTGATTTTGGAGAAAATCTCAGTAAGGAAGCTGCTCTTCGTGAGATGACTTCTAGAATGCACAATGGTGCAGTTTATTTAATGCATCCTAAAAATAAAGGAAATTATGAGGCATTAGATGATTTTATTAAAAATATGAAAGCACAGGGATATACGTTTGATTTGGTAAAAAATATCTAAATATACTGTAATCAAAATAATGAATATTTGGCGAATAAATGAAATGAAAAGAATATAAAATTTTAGTATTTTATAAGTATTAAATTATTTCATTTTTTTGTTTGGATTAGTAAATCTAAGTTGTAATTTCTAAAGAAGAATATATTTTATATATGTAATTTTAATGCGTTTTAGATGAGCGTTTGATATAGTAAATAAATTTTTAGGGCATATTGTTTTTGTTATGTATATAAGTAATATGGAATATTATATGGTAAAGTTAGATTTTTTAAAATAGGGAAGTTTAAAAATTTAGGGGTTTTATTATATTAATAAGATTATCATTTTAAAACAGTTATTGTATTTGTGGAAAAAAGAAATAGTTAGATAATGGGAATGGTACTAATAGTAGTACTTTTTCTTATGTACCTAAATTGGGCAATTCACATATAATGATTTAGGAGGGGATTATATGAATAATTTTCAGGTAGTTGTTGATGCTGGTCATGCTAGTATCGGAGAGTCCCAAAATAAGAGAATGGCTATAAATTTTAGTAAATACAAGAAAAATAAGGCATTCATATAATGTGCCTTTTTTGGTGTTTAAAGTAATATTTTAACAATTAGCAAACAAATGTATTGTTTGCTATTGCAAAAAACAAATAAATATGATATTATGCAATCATACAGGAGTAATTGCTTTGTAATCTATCTAGTAAAGTGTATTTACAACATAAAAAAAGCATTTGTGTTATGATAGTTAAAAATGCTTTTCCCTGTATGTGGTTTGGCGACCACTATACAAAAATAAGATAATCAAAGACTAACAAAAAAAGTGTTAGAAAATGAAACAGGAAACATGAAATATGATGTTTTGTCATTCCTGCTATTATTAGCATAGCAAAAAATTGGAATTAAATCAATACCTTGGCAGAAATTTTTATATTTTGTATTTCCGAGTAAATTATGAAAGGATGATATCAATGGTAAGATTAAAACCAGGACAAAAAGTTCCAATTTCTGGGCAATATGAAGTTTATGGACCACGTGGCGGTAAAACAGGCTTAGAAGTCACGCTTGTAAAAAATGAACCAGCACCTCCAACTAGAAAATCAGGACAAACTATGATATTAGTTGATAAAACTAAACACAAAAGATAAATTATATGTATAGTGGTCGCTCAAAAAATATAAAGAAGGAGCGATTGATAATGATAATTAGTAAAAAAAGAATTATATCTTTGAAATTTTTAGAAAAATTGGATATAGATAAAATCCAAGTAGGAATACAGGTTACAAATAATGAGCAAAAAAAATTAGGAATAGATCAATTTGTTGAAGGAATTGCAATAGAACCATCTCCTTTTTTGGGGATAAATTGTAATAGGAATACTAATGGTTATTCATATCCTGACAAGACAAAGCCAAAAATTAGAAAAGTAGTAAATACCATCGAATGGTCTTGGAGAGATTGGTCTGGAAAAGAATATAGCGATTTTTTTGATATAGAAAAGGATGTATATCAAAAAATATATGTTAAAGCAGCTAATGTGGAGTTAGTACTTACTAAGAATGGTAATGGTCAGAAATTTATTATTGCCAAAATGAATCCTGATACAAAAGAACAGTTTTTAAAACAAACAATTAATATGATATTAGAGGTATTTGGATTTTGTGAAATTTTTACTGAAACTCTAGATTTTATTGAAAATAATAATAAAATAAAACGTTGCAATTGGGAATTGCTTCCACCAGGAATTAGAGTAAGAGTTATTTCTCAGTCAAAAAAAGAATTAAAAGACACTAAACGTAAAGATTTTAATCAGTTTAGATTAGATATGTTGGATTCTTACCACCCTATTGAAATATATGTTGGAACAGGCGGCTTTACAGGATATTATGCATATTTGTATGATAAGACTTGCTATTTGGAAAATGGCTTTTATGGTAATGCTACTTATGTAATTCCTAAAGATAATTGGAAAGAATTGTCCCAATTATCTAAACAAAGTTTACTTGCCACCCATTATGTTATTGATAAGATAAATCATACAAGTGAATGGAAAGATAAAATTAAAGAATTAATGAAGGTAACAGAAGGTAAAAGTTTAGATTAACTCTAAACTTTTTTATAGTATTTTAAAGTTAATAAATCAATGAGAGTGAGGACTGATACATGAATTATGCAATATTTAGAAGTGAACCAATATTCACATTACAGGATTTAGCACAAATAGGTTCTCATAACAAAAGAGAAAAGAAAGCCTACAATTCTAATCCTGATATCAAAATAGAATTAAGCAAAGAAAATATAGAATTAGTGCCTTTAGCAGACAAATATGTTAAAGGCTTTTATAATCTTACAAAAGAATACAAAAAAGAACATGAAGAACGCATGAAAACAGAACGGGAAGATAGAAAAAAATCCTTCAAACAAATGGTAGATAAATCAAAAAGTGTAGTTGCTGATGAATTACTATTTACTGCATCCAATGAATTTTTCAAGAACATGTCTAAAGAAGACATTTTATTATGGGCAAATACTTGTATGGAATTTGTTTATCAAGATTTAGGATATACCAAAGAACAAGTTTTGCATTCTACCATTCATATGGATGAAAAAACACCACATATTCATTGTGTTGTTGTTCCTTTGATACAGAAATTAGATAAAAGAACAAATACAGTAAGATATGCAATATCAAAGAAACAATACATCAAAGATAGTATTCATTTAAGTGAACTACAGGATCGATATCATAAAAGATTAACTGACAAAGGTTTTGATTTAGAACGTGGAATTAAACATAGTAATACAGAACATATCAAAATTAAAGAATATAAGAAGATTACCAAAAAATTGAATCAAACCCTAACTGTAAGAAATGATAAATTGAATCAAGCTATGGATGATTTAGAATCCAAAATGAAAACGAACAAAGAAACTGTATTTGATAAAGAATATGTGAAAGTTAAAAAAGAAACCTTTGATAGTATGAATCATGTGATTCAAGAAACGAAAAAAGTAATGGAAATGCAACCGAAACTAGAACAACTATTTGATGAAGTTGAAACGTATACAACAGACTATCAATCTATTCAAAAAGAGAATAAAAGTTTGCAAAAGGAGATAAAATCATTAAAAACTAGGAACCATAATCTTGTAGAAGAAAACAAAACTTTAAAACACTATATTAAGTCTATTTTAAGGGCAATTAAACAATTTTTTAGAGAATTACTACAGATTGGTAATGATCCTACAAAAGAGGCTGTTACAACCGAAATTAAGCAATATTATTGCAATGAAGATTTTACTAGAGATGATGTAGTAGAAATTGCTAGAGATACTACAAAGGAAGAGGAATTGTTTGATTATGTTGGTTATGAGAAATATCAAAATAAAAGCAACAATTATGATAAAAATGATTTAAGTCTTTAGAATTTGCATTTCCTTTTCATTTGTGCTATTATAACCACCAATTGAAGAGGGGGATTGTATGGAAACATTTTGTAATGCACAAACATTTGCTAATAACTATTGTGATGATGAAAAAATTCCAAAGAAATTAATTAAGTTATTGCTATTTACTTATAATTCTAAATTCGATAGAAATGTTAATAGTAAATTACCTTTTTCAGATATTGTAGCAGCAAACACTGCTAATGGAGATAAGTATATATTTAGATTTAATGGTAAAGAATATCCTTTTTCTGTATTTTCAGATAATGAGTTACAAAAATTCGATAAAAAAATGTTGAAAAATGTAAAAAGAATAGAAGAAAGTAAACTTAGATCTTTAAAACTTGCTTGTTCTTTAGATTTAGTAAATCCAAGAATAGTAATTGGAAATTCTATAAATGGAATATTTGATATACTAATTGTTTTTCAAGAAAATGGAATAGAAAAAGTAATTGATTATGCTAGAAATTTAATTATGAGTAAAGAGAATTACTATGAGATATTTAAATTTTATGAATTAAATATTGTGGATAAAATGGATTTGTATAACATTTATTATATAATGAATAAGTTTGGTGATTATGAACATATATATGAGTATTTAATTTTTACAAAGGAAATTTTTAACGAATTATCTAAAAAGGATGAGTTTAGTTTTTTCGGCGAAAAATATGACAGAAATGGAATTAACAGACATAATTATCTTTTATTTGGAAATGATTTTGATTGCCTTTTCTTTCAAAGTGCAGATGTTGGTCATATGAAATACAATAAACTTATAAGAGAAATAGACGATTTTACAGAAAATCCAACAGTCAAAACAAAGCATATTACTTATGTTAAAGATGAAAATAAATACAAATTAAGAGCAAGAAATTTTGGTTATTTTACGTTTGATTTATTATCGAATTTAGTATCAGATGAGGAAGTAAAAGAAATATTACTATCTAATGGTAGATATGGTGAGTGTCATGTAAATGCAAATAGGTTAGCAATGTCTTTATCAGACAGTGATAAGGCATCAGCTTATGTAGTTGGAGGCAAATTCAAGGAAAATGAAACAGATTATTTTTTCCATTCGTGGATTGAAATAGATGATAAAAATGTGGTTATTGATTTTAATCACAATATAGTTATGAATAGAGATAAGTATTATAAATTATATGAGATTGTAGCAATAAGCAAAACTCCTGTTTTGGAGATGCGTGATATTGTTCAAACAGTTATTCATGATGCAGGGTTTAGTATGCATCCAATGGAGCTTAATTATTTTGGTACCGAGATAATGCGAGATTTAAAGAAAAATGAAAAAGTGTTTAAAAAATAAAATGGTTATAATAAGTTAACTGATAATCTATATTGAAGTATTTTCTCAAATGTTTCAATTTAAAGTAAAATATGCAACTGATGATCTTTTGGGGAGGACTAACTTTGACAAGTTAGTAACACACTATGATATTGGCCTTGCCAATATCGGTGTGCAAAGGGATAATCCCTTTTGAAACCCTATAACCACATCACAAGATTAGATTTGTTTTGTGGTAAATGAAAGGACAATAGAATTTCAAGATCTATTGTTCTTTTTCGGTATATACTGAATAATATCCTCAATATTGCATTCAAGTGCATTGCAGATTCTAGCTAATATATCTAGATCCACACGTTGAAGTGTATTCTTGTAATATCGTTGTAATCCAGTAAAAGTTAGTCCTGTTAAATTACATAACTGATTCTTTGATATCTTTTTTTCTTTCATCATTGTTTCGAGGTTAATAACGAATTTTCCATAATTAGTAAGCACTTTAAAGAATCACTTCCTCTATAGAGATATTCTAACATAGGGACTTACTATTGACATTCTTACTAATTAGATAGTATACTAACTAGTAAGATATTATGAGATACACTATTTGCTTATTTATGTTCAGGTACATATTTAAGAATATCCTCAATATTACATTCAAGAGCAGTACATATTCTAGCCAATATGTCTAAATCTACTCTTTTTAAAGTGTTCTTATAATATCGTTGTAAGGCATTAAATTTTAGTCCAGTTAAATCACATAATCGATTTTTTGACATCTTCTTTTTCTTCATTATTGTTTCGAGGTCAATAATGAATTTTCCATAATTAGATATAGGAACTACGTTTTTCATAATGCACCACCTATCTAATTCCATTCTAGCATTTATGATATCATTTCGTAATCTTACTAATTAGTAAGATATTAAGGAGGCATATTATGGACAAGAGAATCGATCGTCTTTTTGAAGTAAGAATGAGTAAGAAGTATAGTTGTGAAACAATGGCAAGAAAATTAAAGATTTGCAAAACACACTATTGGTTGCTAGAAAATGGAAAAAGAGGGTTGTATTATAGACAAGCCTATGAGATTGCTAAAGTATTCGGAACAACTCCAGATCAACTGTTTTTAGAACATTTTGAAACATTAAAAAATGGCAATTGAAAGTTCTTGTTATAAGGTGTTTGTAGATTATGTGTGTACAAAAATTATTCCTAGGCATGGAGAATATAAACATAAATTTGATATCGCAATTGGTGAGAGTGGTTTATCTATCCACTATAAAAAGAATATCTATTATGTTACTGTTATCTATGAAAATGAAAATTATTATTGGAAACTAGAGCCTTACAAGAGTTCATTCTATACTTGTTTTGTAAAGAATGAAAATAGTTTTGATATGGTGCTATATGCGATTGAGGAGCATGATAAATTGTATCAAACAAAAAGACAGGAAAATTAATATTTCTTGCCTTTTTTGTATTTGCAAATTATAAGTATTTTTGTTATAATAACAAACCAAAGGAAGGGGAGATTGTATGTTAAACATGAGTAATCAAAAAGATATAGAAAGAATGAGAAACTATTATCGTACAAGTGATATGATAAACTTAATTGATTTTTTTCCAAAAATTAGTCCTATTCGAGATTTAACAATTGTGGAAGATGAGAAAGATTTTATAGAAAATAAGGAATATTTAGAGACATTAGACAACAATCGTGTAGATTCTCTAAAGGGGAGACCTGTTATATTAGGAATTGAAAATACAGGAAGAAAAGAAGAATTTTTACCTACTTTATTACGTGTTAAGAAAAAAGATCCTCAGGGAGTTCTTGTATTATTCAATGTAATTAATAAACCTAGTGAACGATATGAGAGATATGCAGGTATTTCTGTAGGTGTAGACATTGGTGAAAGTGTTTATATAGATGCTGTTGGAAAAGGATTTGATGGTAGAGAAGTTTCAAAGAGTATTTGTACTCATGAAAGATATTATATTCCATGGTTTCAATTAAGATCTTGTTGCGTTGATAGATTCAAGCAGTTTCAAACATATCAAATTAATCAAGAAGATTATAAAAAGAGTCGTTTAGACAGAGTTAAGTTTTTAGAGTCACTTGGATTGGATTATAAAGTTTTTTCTCAATATATCCCTGAAACTTATGAGCCTATACCAGATTTTATATGGTTACATGTAATTAGAAATATTATTAAAAAACTAGAGAAAAAAGAAGAAATTCTTTTCAATAGTGGATTTTCTCATTTTGCAATTAGTGGACATACGGAAGGAAAAGAGTTTTGTCCATGGCAAATGTTTGATAAAAGTAGATATGAATTAGTTAAGAAAAAGTAAAAAAATAACCCTTATGTAGTGGGTTATTTTTGGTTAGTCATTATTTTTATGTAGTGCCTTACCAAAGGTAGGATATTTTGATTTATCCATTTTATCTAAATTTGGTCGAATGACTGTTAGAATTTCTTTCAATTGTTCTAAAATAACATCATTGGATATCTCTTTATTTTCTATTTTTGCTAATTCTATTTTATCAATTAAATCCGCTATAATACCTTTACAAACAAAATCTGTTTTTCTTCTATTTTCAATCTCTTCTAATGCATCAAAATAAAATTGTTCATAAGATTTTATTTGATTTTGATAATCAGCAGTAGACCTTTTTTCGGAAACATCTTTTCCCCAATTAATATCAATATCATCATATCCTGCTAGTTTCATTAATTCTACCAAACTTAAATTAAGAATTTCTGCAATCCCTCTTAAATATAAAATATTTGGTTTTTGTCTTTTCCCTGCCTCAATACGAGAAACTTCTGCACAGTCCATATGGGCTTGTCGTGCTAGTTCTCTTTGTGAGATACCTAATTTTTCCCTAGATTCGCTAATATATTTTCCAAGTTCTGTTGTATTTTTCTTTGTCATGAGAATACACCTCTTTTTTCTTTACTAGAGTTAGTATATCACAATATGATGTAAAAATCAACGTTTTTGTAATTATGATATTGACAATTACATCACATGATGATATATTATCTCTAACAAGTGATGTAAAAGTCATCACATGAAGGAGGCGATAAACGTTTGACTAGACTTCAACAAGAAGTTCCTAAACAGGTTTGGAAGGATAAGCGAATCAAACCAGAGGGAAAATTAATATATTCGTATATCTATTCCCAAGGATTCGATAAAACAATTATCCATCTAAATGTTGGGGAATTGCAACAAGTAGTACAAATCAGTAATCAAGGTTTGAAAAACAATCTTGAGAAACTGGAAACTTCCAAGTATCTACTCTATAAAGAGTATGATACAGGAATGTATGTCATCCATCTACTAGGGTAACACCTAGTAGATAGGGTACAGTAAGATGCGAGGCTTATGTTAGTACCTTTTCTATAACAGATATAGAATAAACAAGAGATTGAGAAAATCTCTTTCATTTCAATATTGTCATTTGGGGATAAAGTTGAACTGTGATTTTCTTGTAATTCTTAGAATAGAATTAAATGATAAGTACTTGCTTAATGACTAGGGCTTATCAAGGCACTTACCTTAAGATGGCTATTGTTTTTGAATAATACATACTTAGCCAATTGTTTAAACATATTAGTTCCAATTAATTTATAAAAATAGAAAAGATACTAACAAATTATTAGAATCAAATAAGTGAATCAGTAGAAGAATAGAAAGTGTGATGAAATGAGAGGATTTTATTTATAAATAAGAACAAAAGGGGGTTCGATAAATGGAGGTAAAATATAATGTAATATATAAATTTAAAAAAGGTGAAAATAAAACAGAAGAAGACTTTAAAGCATTGTTTAATCAAAAATGGTTAAATGTGATATTGACATTAGAAAACAATAGAATGATAACTGTGAATCAGACTTAAAATGTTATATAATATACTTGTATTGAAACAATTTTATAGCCGTTCTTATGGTGAAACGGAGGAATGGCTATGCTAGAAAAGGTAGGTGTATATTGTAGATTATCGGATGAAGACAGATTCAAAGTAAATAAAAACGATGATAGTGATAGTATTGTAAATCAAAGAAGTATGTGTGTGAAATATGCAGTGAGTCAAGGATGGGATGTTGTAGATATCTATTCAGATGATGATTTCTCTGGAGCAGGTACTTACAGACCCGAATTTGAAAGATTGTTGAAAGATTGTGAAAGTGGAAAAATCAATTTAGTGTTATGTAAATCGCAATCCAGATTTTCAAGAGATATGGAAGTTGTGGAAAGATATCTACACAATAAATTCATTGAATGGGGTGTAAGGTTTGTTAGCATTGTTGATAATGCCGATACCAATAATGAATCCAATAAAAAGTCAAGACAAATTAATGGTCTTATGAATGAATGGTACCTAGATGATTTATCCCAAAATATCAAAAAATCTTTGAAGAATAAAAGAGAAGATGGGTTATTTATGGGGAGTTTTGCTCCTTTTGGTTATATGCGAAGTAGTGAAGATAAGCATAAACTTGTTATTGATCCCATTGCTAGTAAAGTTGTAAAAGATATCTTTGAATTATACGAAAGTGGTCTTGGTTATTATAAAATATGTGAACACTTGAATCATTCTAATGTACCAACACCAGCTCAATATAAAAAACAAAGTGGAAGTAACTTTGTATGTGGTTGTTGTGATTACCAAAATGTCAGATGGAATGTGGATACGATTGCCCAAATACTTCGGAATGAAGTTTATATTGGAACTTTGGTACAGGGAAAGAAAACATCACTAGGTTATAAGGTACATAAATCAAAAGCAGTTCCCAAAAAAGATTGGTGCCGAAAAGAGAATGCCCATGAACCAATTATTTCGAAAGAAACATGGGATAAGGTACAACATAGATTGCATTCTCATGAGTGTCCAACGAAAACAGGTGAAATACACTATTTAAGTAAAAAAGTATATTGTTTAGAATGCAATAAAGTATTTATGCGAAATGTATATAACGTAAAAGGAGAAACAAGTGGAAAAAGAGCATATTTGCAATGTAAGGGTGCAAGAAAGTATCACATCTGTTGTAATAATAAAGCAATCAGGATCGATGAATTAGAGACTATTTTATTGGATTCTATCAATGATTTACTAGATCGTTATTATGATAAAAGTCGTTTAGAGCAGGAATATGAAATCCGAAAATCAAAGAATACGAATATGGAGGAACAAATTCAGATACTAAAAAAAGAGAAAATGAATTTAGATAAAAAAATAGAAGAAAATAAAAGTTATTATCGAAAATTATATGAAGATAAAATAAAAGAAACAATAAGAGAAGATATGTTTCAAATGTTATCGAAAGATTATCTAAATGAAATTGAACTGATGACGAAAAGAAAAAACATCATAGATGAAGAAATAGAAGCATTAAATAAGCGAGAAGAGAATAGAAAACAGGCTATGGATATTTTAAGTAAGTATCAACATATTGATGTTTTAAATAAAGTAATTGTAGATGAATTTGTAGATAAAATATATATAGGAATTTACAATAAAGAAACCAAACAAAGAAATATTGAAATTGAATGGAATTTTGAATTTTAGTAAAAAATGAGAATTTAGACTTTTCTATCCTTAAAAAATAAGTATAATAAATATACAGAAAAAGGAGGTTTGTGAATGAATCAAATCAAAGAATATAGTGAAACTACTTTTGAAAGTATAAAACATGTGAATGAATTGGGTATAGAATTTTGGTATGCGAGAGAATTAATGCAGGCACTTGAATATTCAAGATGGGGGAACTTTGAAAAAGTAATAGAGAAAGCAAAATTGGCTTGTAAATTAAGTGAAAATTTAATTTCAGACCATTTTGCCGATGTCAGCAAAATGGTTACCATAGGTTCTAATGCCCAAAGAAAACAAGATGATTATGAATTATCAAGATATGCATGTTATCTAATTGTTCAAAATGCGGATTCTAGAAAACAGGTTGTTGCATTTGGTCAGACATATTTTGCAGTTCAAACACGAAAACAGGAGATAACAGAAGAGTATTTTAATTCATTAGATGAAAACAAAAAAAGGTTAATAACTCGTGGGCAAACGATTGATAAAAATAAAACATTATATAAAGCAGCAAAAGATTCAGGAGTAGAAAATTATGGTAAGTTTACGAATTATGGTTATCAAGGATTATATGGTGGAGAAACTGCGAAACAAATTGCCAAACGAAAAGGGTTAACGGATAAAGATGAAATATTAGACTATATGGGCAGTGAAGAATTAGTTGATAATTTATTTCGTATTGTTCAAACTGAGGCAAAACTAAAAAATGAAAACATCAGTAATGAACATGATGCGAATATTGCCCATCATGAAGTAGGAAAGGCAGTAAGAGATACCATTAAAAGGTTAGGTGGAACTATGCCAGAAGATTTACCTACACCAGAGAAATCGATTGCTCAAATAGAAAAGGAAGAATTACAAAAACTAGAAATAAAATAAAATATTTGGGTTTTTCCAAGACTAGGACATGGAGGCTCTGATCCTGGAGCTGTTGCGAATGGTGTTCAGGAAAAAGATTTAAATTTACAAATCGCTCGTTATATGTACGAACAATTTCAAAATAAAGGAATACCTGTTACTTTAATTCGTAGTGCAGATGAGACAATTAGCCCAACAGAAAGAGTTAATAGGATACTTGCTGCTTATGGAGATAATCCTAATGTGGTTGTTATATCTAATCATATAAATGCAGGAGGTGAAGGGTTTAGTTACCATTGTTAAATTTAATTGGGTATTTAGACGACTGTATTTGAATGAAAGAAATTCGTTGATAAATTATACTAAAATTAAGTTTTTGTATCTATCATCGGTATAAAAATAACGATTTTCAATAAATATTGCTTCAAATATTAAAAATTGTCAAATTTTGTTGTATAATGTAGTTAAGAATAGCAGTATCATTCTTTTTTAAGATGGATACTGCTTATTTTTTTGAAGTGAGGTGTAGTAATGGCAAAGAAAAAATATGAAACACAATTCAGTATTTATAAAGTTGATTATGAAAGAGCTGTTAAGTATTTTGACGCAGAATATGATCTTAAAATCACATCTTATACAGAATTAGAAAATCAAATATTAAAAACAATAAAAGAAGAAGTTTTACAAAAGAAGAAAAATGAGATTGTAAGTTTTTCTAATAATGGTTTTAATGGTTTAGTATTTAAAACATATCATTATCCATCATGGTATGGAATGATAGACAATATGTTGGAAGAAAACATTGATTTGTCTAATGCTCATATTTCATATGTTTTATCATATTTGAAAGATGATAATATCTTTTTGCTTACTGGTGGATTAGGTAGTAATTATATTTCTGAGTATACTCAAAGAAACTATGGATTGTATTTATTACCTAAAATAATGAAAGAAAATAGTGCAGCAATAAAATCAGTTTTAGAAAACAGAATGTCTGGTAATAAATTATCAAGCAAACACTCAAATAGAAATGTTACAACAATAAGTACAGAAAATGATATGAGTTCTATATTTAGAGAATTATCATTAGAGTTTGATAAAGAAATGATTGAGTTATTGGGCATTGAAATAGAGGAAAATAAAAAGGTTAAGAACTTAAATCTTGTGGCAAAAGATTCTTTTGTAATTCGCAAATCAATAACTATTGAAGAATTAATTATAGTGTTAAGTAAATTAATTAGCATAGAAAAAAATGAAGACAACTTTTCGCTTGGATATTTTGTTGATGCTAAAAAGTATGGGTATTCTTATAAGGACATAAATGAAAAGTTTATTCAGTATTTAATGTCTGCTAATATAGATAATTTTATCTTGGTTGGTGATGATTATTCTGAATATTGTGTTGGTGGTAATTCCTATGTTATAGAGGATAATGAAAAAAATGTAATCTTTCAGAGTGATGTACCTATTACTATGAAAGATTTGTACGAAAAATGTTTAACAACTCCAATTACAAAAACTTCAATAGAACGATTATTAAAGTATAATTTAGTCGTATATAATGATAAAGAAACAATATTATACCCTACTAAAATAAAGCAATGTATGCAAGGATACATTGAAGATGAGAATAGACAACCTTTTTTTCTATTTAATGATAAATGGTTAATGTTTGATAATAATTTTATTGATAACTTAGATAGTGAGTTTAAAAAAACTTATGCTCAAATGATTAAAATTGACGATAAATTGAGGGATATATTACTAAACAATAATACTTCACTAACGGAAGATGCTTATAATAAAACTTTTAAGGAATCAGATGACATTATAGTAGCCCATACAGTTTTAAGTAATAATATAGAATTAGCCGACTTCATTTATTATGATGATGACAATTTATATTTGATACATAATAAATTAAAATTTCAAGGGAATGGTGCTAGAGATGTATTAAATCAAATTCTAACATCAGCTGAATTTATAAATCATTACATGATGGAAAAGAAAACTTTTATTGAAAAATATTATGATGATATATTAGAAAAATATCCCAACAATAAAATCAAAGATATAAGTAAAGATGAATTCATTACTTTATTTGATAAAACTAATGTGTATTATGTAGCAGGATTTATGCATGATCTTTCTGATAGTACAGAATCCAATTACGCAAAATATATTACAATTGATACAAGCAAAAAATTAAATGAGAAAGGCTATCAACTATTATTATTTAATATAAATGGGTAATTATGTATAGCAAAATTGAAGAATTATACAAGAAGGAAAGTGCTTATAATAGAATAACAAGAAAATTTTTTGTTGTATATGCTGTATCTTTTTTCTCTGTATGGATATTTGGATTGTTAAAGCATACCTATATAAGTATTGCTTTAGTATTAATTTTAATATATTCTATGAAAGTGATTAGTGAGCATGAATTAAAGAAAAAGTTTTACATTAGTATACAGTCTGATAAAACAAAGGATAATACATTACAAGCTGAAATTAATAAACAGGAAATATCGATTATTAAAAATCATCTTATATTAAACAAAATATATAACGAAAAAAATATTACAAATATTATTAATCATTATAGAAATTTGGTTGTACCAAAAAGCAAAAGTAATAACTTTTGGAA
Organism: uncultured Caryophanales bacterium; assembly: GCA_948433085.1. Lineage (GTDB taxonomy): Bacteria > Bacillota_I > Bacilli_A > RF39 > UBA660 > UBA5026. Next base: position 7,563 of record CAOJDP010000008.1, on the reverse strand, counting down.
TATTATAACCTTAATTATTACAGTAATTATTCCATTTATTAACAAAGATGGAATAAATATTGAAATGATGAGTTCAATATTTCCATATTTTATAAGTTTGATTATTGTTTGCGGAATAATCTACTGGTCATATAAACAGATATTTACTTTAACTAAATCATTAAAGGGAGAACTAAGAATGTATGAAAGATTAGAAGAAATTTTTAGTGAATTATTAGTTGAAATAAATAGTGATAAAATATGCTATAATAAAGAAGGTGATATTTCTATGGATGAAAAGGAATTTGATTCAAGTGTTAATGAATATGAAGAAGAATGTAAATCAAGTAACTATATAAAACAATTACAATGGGATATGGCTATTGGTCTTCAAGAAGTAGATAATTTAAAGCCTTCTAAATATTTAGAAAAATTATTAGAAAAAAATGTAGAAGGTAATTTAACTATAGATGAAGTAGAAAAAGAATTAAGAGAATATTATAATGAAAAAGAAAATAAGAATGAAATTAATCATAATGAATTAGAGTGTGACTTTGTATCTGCTAGAATAGTTGAATTATTAGATGAAGATAAATTTGAATTATCGGTTGATTATTTAAAATATATTCATAAATTTTTATTTCAAGATGTTTATGAATTTGCAGGGGAGTTTAGGAAGGTAGATTTTTCTAAACATGAAAGAATATTGAATAATGATTCAGTAGCTTATGGTGATTGTAATACCTTAATTGAATCTTTAGAATATGATATATCTTTAGAAAAAGAAAAAAATTATAAAGAAATGAATATAGTTGAAGTTATTAACAATATAACTAAATTTTCATCTAGCATATGGCAAGTACATCCTTTTAGAGAAGGCAATACTAGAACAACAGCACTTTTTGTTGAAAAGTATTTATTTAGTTTAGGATATAATGTAGATAATACTTTATTTAAAGATAAATCGGTATATTTTAGAAATGCCTTAGTAAGAAGTAATTATTTTAATAATTATTTAAATATAAAGGAAGACAGTAGTTATTTAGTGAAATTTTATGAGAATTTATTATTAGGTAAAAACAATAATTTGCATTCAAAAGATTTAATTGTTAAAGAATTGTTTGATAAAGAAAATTAACCTATTGCTTTTTTATCTTAATTTTGGTATATATTATTTATGCAAGGAAAAAGTGTTTTACACTTTTGCATGGGCACTGTCTTTGTTGATGGAGCCCTATTTTTCTTTTATAATACCTATTTTAATAGAGGATTAATCTCTTCTATTTTTTAATTTCTAGGATAAATAATGACTAAAGTTAAAAAATGTTTGATTTCATGGTATAATTAGACTATAAATGTTTTGGAAAAAAGTAGGTGTAGTATGGGTGTTTATGAAAGTGAATCAAGATTAGAAGATAGAATGATAGACCAACTTGTTAAACAAGGCTATGAAAAAGTACAAATAAACGATGTTAAAGATTTAGAAAATAATTTTAGAGAACAGGTTAATAAGCATAATAAAATTGAATTAAAAAACAAGCCTTTATCTGATAAAGAATTTGAAAAATTAATGGTAAAGATATCTGGAAAAGGTGTTTATCAAAGTGCAAATGAATTGAGACAAAAACAATTTATTGAAAGAGATGATGGATCTAAAGTATACATTGAATTATTTAATAAAAACGATTGGTGTAAGAACATTTTTCAAGTTACACATCAAACAACTGTAGAGGGTAAATATGTTAATAGATATGATGTTACTATTCTAATAAATGGACTTCCTCTGGTGCAAATTGAACTTAAAAGAAGAGGAAATGATATGAAGGAAGCTTTTAATCAAATTAAAAGATATAAAAGGCATTCTTATATAGGACTTTATAAATATATTCAGTTATTTATTATTAGTAATGGTGTAGATACGAAATATTTTGCCAATGGAGATCAGGAATTAAACTATGGATTTACTTTTTATTGGACTGATGTAGACAATAATAGAATTACTAATTTAGAACAATTTTGTGTATTCTTCTTAGACAGATGCAACATTGGCAAAATGATAGCTAGATATATGATTATAAATAAGACAGATAAAACTTTAATGGTTATGAGACCTTATCAAGTTTATGCTGTTGAAAATATAGTATCTCGTGCATTAGATACAAATAATAATGGATATATTTGGCATACAACTGGTTCTGGTAAAACTATTACATCATTTAAAACAAGTCAAATATTGGCATTAGAACCGTCTATTAATCAAGTTTTCTTCTTAGTAGATAGAAAAGACTTAGACAAACAAACATTAGATGAATTTAATAAGTTTGATCCTGGTTGTGTTGATATGACAAATCAGACAGACAAATTAATTAAACAAATAAAAGATAGCTCAAAGCCACTTATAATAACTACTATTCAAAAAATGGCTAATGCTTGCTCTAATCCTAAATATACTAATGTAATGGAAAAGTATAAAGATTTAAAAACTGTATTTATAATTGATGAATGCCATCGAAGTCAATTTGGAGAAATGCATAGACAAATATCAAAAACATTTACAAAAGCACAATACTTTGGATTTACTGGTACACCTAGATTTAAAGAAAATCCATCACAAGATGGAAGAAGTACAGCAGATATATTTGAAAAATGTTTACATACATATTTAATCAAAGATGCTATTAAAGATGAAAATGTATTAGGATTTTCAGTTGATTATATGAAATTCGTTGAGTTAAATTCAAGAGAATTAGAAGAAGATATGATGGTGGAAGGAATAGATACTGAAGAAGTATTTATGGCTGATGATAGAATTACCTTAATAGCAAATGATATTATTAAACATCATAATATCAAAACTCGTGACAAAAAATATAATTCTTTATTTACAGTATCATCTATACCCCAATTAGTTAAATATTATGACACATTTAAAGCAATTAATCATGATTTAAAAATAGGTGCTATATTTACTTATGGTGCGAATGAAGACTTAGATGGTAACATAGAACATTCCAGAGAATCATTAGATAGAATTATTAATGATTATAATAAAATGTATAATACCAATTTTTCTTCAAATAACTTTGATGGATATTTTAGAGACATTTGTAAAAAGATTAAAAATACTGAAATAGACATAGTAATCGTTGTTAATATGTTGTTAACAGGATTCGATGCTAAAAGGTTAAATACATTATATGTTGATAAGAGTTTGAAATATCACGATTTGATTCAGGCTTTCTCAAGAACGAATAGAGTTGAAACTGAGACTAAACCGTTTGGGAATATAGTTTGCTATAGAACTACTAAAACAAGAGTTGATGAGGCAGTTAAATTATTTTCACAAACAGATAGTATAGATACTGTAATTATGGCACCATATGAAACATACTTAGAAAAATTAAAAGTGTGTGTTGATAGATTGCTTAGTATTACACCAGTAGTGGAAAGTGTTGATTCACTTGAAAGTGAAGAAGATATCAAAGAATTTATAGCAGCATTTAGAGAACTTGCTAAAGTTTTAGTTAGTTTAAAAACATTCAATCAATTTGATTTAGATACCTGTGGAGTATTAATCAATACTCAAATATTTGAAGACTATAAAAGCAAATATTATGAATTGTATAGAAAACTTTCAAATGATAAAGAAAAAAGTTCAATATTAAATGATGTAACATTCTCATTAGAATTAATTCAAACAGATAAGATTAATGTTTCATATATCTTAAATTTAATTAGAAATGTTGATTTATCAAATGAAGATCAGAAGCAAAAAGACATTATTGATATTCAAAGTAAATTAGTAAATATTACAGATGATGAATTATTCTTAAAAGCGGATTTAATTAAAAGTTTCTTGACTTCAATATTACCAACTTTAAAAGAAGACGATTCAATCGATGAAGCTTTAGATAAGCATATGAATAAAGAACGAGAAAAAGAAATAGAAAAATTTGCTAGTAATAATGATATTCATCTTGATAGATTAAAACAAATCATTGATGAATATGAGTATAGTGGAATATTCCCAGATAAAGAAATAAATGATTCAATTGAAATAGATGATTACTGGGAAAGAAGAACTATTAAAAATAATATAAAAGAATTTATTAAAAATATTTTAAAGAAATTTATGTAGGAGGTTTACATATGTCTAGAGAAGAAAAACAACAATCACAGCAAGCAGAACTTCAAAAACAATTGTGGAGTATTGCTAATACCTTAAGAGGTAATATGGATGCTAATGATTTTAAAAATTATATTTTGGGTTTAATATTTTATAGATATTTATCTGAAAATTTAGTTAACTATGTAGAAAACACAATGCTTAGAAATACAAAAAAGTATGTTGATATGTTTGATGATAAAAGTAGAGTTGACGAATTTAAAGGTGATTTAATTGAAGATGAAAATATAGGGTATTTTATCGAACCAAATTATTTATGGAGTACTTTAATAGACAAAATAAAAATTGGCAAATTTGATATATCAATGCTACAAAAAGCAATTAACTCAATATCTGAATCTACTTTAGGGAATGAATCTGAAGATGATTTTGAGAATCTTTTTGAAGATATGGATCTGAATAACTCCAAACTTGGCAGAGGAGAAGCAGATAGAGCTAAATTAATATCAACAATTATGTTAAAGATTAATGATATTGATTTTCATCATGAAGATGCAGAAATTGACATCTTAGGAGATGCTTATGAATATTTAATTTCTAATTTTGCAGCATCAGCAGGTAAAAAAGCAGGAGAATTCTATACCCCACAACAAGTATCAAGAATTCTTGCAAAATTGGTTACTATAAATAAATCTAAACTTCAATCTGTATATGATTCTACCTGTGGATCAGGATCATTACTATTAAGAGTTGGAAAAGAAACTAAAGTGGTATCTTATTATGGACAAGAATTTAATTCTACAACATACAACTTAGCACGAATGAATATGTTATTACATGGAGTTTCATTTAGACATTTTGATATAAAAAATGATGATACTTTAGAGAAACCTAGACATATTGATATGAAGTTTGATGCAGTTGTTGCTAACCCACCATATTCTCAAAATTGGAGTGCAGATCCTAAGTTTATAGAAGATGAAAGATTTAGTGCATATGGTAAGCTAGCACCAAAATCAAAAGCTGACTTTGCTTTTATTCAGCATATGATTTATCAATTATCTGATAATGGAACAATGGCTGTAGTATTACCCCATGGAGTATTATTTAGAGGAGCATCAGAAGGAATAATAAGAAAGTATCTAATTAAGGATAAAAACTATTTAGATGCAGTTATAGGATTACCTGCAAATATCTTCTATGGTACAAGTATTCCTACCTGTATTTTAGTATTTAAAAAATGTAGAGAAAATGAAGAAAATATTATATTTATCGACGCTTCTAAAGATTTTGAGCCTGGTAAAAATCAAAACAGATTAAGGGATCAAGATGTTGATAAAATAATTAAAACTTATATTGATAGAAAGGAAATAGAAAAGTATTGTCATATATCACCGCTGTCAGAAATAGAGGAAAATGGTTATAACTTAAATATTCCTAGGTATGTAGATACATTCGAGGAGGAAGAAGAAATTGATATAAAGGCAGTACAACAGGATTTAAAAGAGATAGACAAACAAATAGAAGAAGTTGATAAAGAACTTAATGTCTACTTAAAAGAATTAGGATTAGACGAAATGTAAAATAAAAAGGATTTATACAAACATACTTTGCATAAGTCCTTTTTTCAGTTCTTGTAATTTTATGAGTTTTTTTTCTTCTAAATCAATTTTCTTATCAAAATTTGTTATTCTTTTTACTATTTTATTTTGTGTTGCTAATTTTGGTAATTTAATACTGAATTTAAGAAAATCTTCAGGAGATACTGACATTCTTTCATATACTGTTCCTTGTTCATATTTCCTAACTGCGTTAATAAAATTATTTCGTGATGTGTAGTATTTTATATAAAGTGGATTAGCTATTTTATTAATTTCAAATGTTATATAAATAGGAGAAAAAATAGCACTACCATATTCATTTAAACATATTACACCAAATTTTAAATTTGCTGGATTATAACATAAATCATTTAATTTTGTAATTTTATATTCTTTACTATTTGATTTCACTAAAAAATCTCTATTATATCTTTCACCTTTATCATATATACCATCTTTAGAAAGAGTAACATGAGGATATTCTAGTCCTTTTTCTGAATATTCTTTTCTTTCATTTAATATGTTTTTTAAACTAATTTCTTGATAATTTTCTTTAAATTGCTTTTCTAAAAGACCTTTTTTATATAACTTAAGGTTTTTTATTTTCTTAGTTTGTAGTTCTATTTTTTTATCTAATAATGATAAGAATTTGGCTATTTTTGTTTGTTCTGCTGTACTTGGGATAGAGATACTAACTTGTTTTAAATCTTCTTGCCCAATATTATAATGTTGAGCTCCTGCCCCTTTAATAATAATCTTTTTTCTAGAATTAGGTGATTTTAATTCATAATTAATAAATAAAGGAATTTCATTATTTTTCTTTTTCCCTCTAATAACGAAGCCTCCAAAAGTAACCATTTTATTATCTAGATAAATGTTTGATGTTCCTATTTCAACAAATGTTTCAGAACTTCTTTGAAAAAGTATATCTCCATACTCTACTGAATTATTTATCAATATATTATTATTTATATCAATTTTTCCTCGTATTTTATTATAAGTAATAAAATTATTATTTATAATGTCTGTGACACTAATTAATGGAACTCCTTTGCCATAAACAGTTCTATCTGCATTAATTCCATTTTTAAATTCGTATAATTCATCAAGCTTAATTATTTTCCACTCATCAGTAAATTCTTTAAATCTTAATTTAGGAACATTCATTATCTCACCACATTTCTAGTCCTTAAGTTTGTTAATTAGATACTATAATTATATCATGAATTTTAGATAATTCATCATTAAAATTAAATACGAAAAAGAAAAGATAATTATTCTCACATGTAAAAGTAAATTCCACAGTGGAATGGAATTAAAGTTTACAAAATAAAAGATAGAATTTAAGTCTACAAACAATTATAATAAACTTAGGATGGTGCTTATATATGAGAAAGGAGTTATATTTATGTGTAATAATAAGCATCTGTCACTAGAAGATAGATTAATCATAGAACGAGAAATTGGTTTAAACAAGTCTTTTAAACATATTGGAACTTTGTTAAATAAGGATTGTACTACTATATCTAAGGAAATTAGAAATCATTATAAAATTAAAAATTCTGGTGGCTATGGACGGGTTTTTAACAACTGTATTTATAGAGAAAATTGTAAAATCAATTCCTTGTGTAGTGATTGTCATCAATCACAAAATAGACTATGTCGATATTGTTTAAAATGCAAAAATGTTTGTTCTAACTACAAAGAACAAAAGTGTTGACAATCCAAACTAATTGAACTGGAAAATAAGAAATTATATTTACTACAAGAATTAAAAAAGGGTGTTATGCAAAATATGTTTGTGGTGTTAGTATAGATATATAGACACAAAAAACTTTAGTAATGGTATACTAGGTA
>CAOJDP010000007.1 GCA_948433085.1 uncultured Caryophanales bacterium | reverse complement strand
TAGTATACTATACATTATTTCTTTTTTCAATCTTAAAAAAAGGGGTATACCCCCCCCCCGTTTGCAAATAGTTAAATATGTATTTTTACTCTGCAAACTATTTTATGATTGTATGTTCATCTACCATATTTAGTATAACAATATTATTATGCTTTTGCAACTCATTTTTCAATGGTTTTACAAGCAAGTAGAATTGTATTTTCAAAATGTTCTAAATCAACTGATATCCAAGTTACTGGCATTTGATGACGAAACCATGTATATTGTCTTTTTGCATAATTACGACTATGTTGCTTCACTTTTTCTAATGCACTTTCTAAAGATTCTATTCCCGCAAAGTATTGAAATAATTCTTTATAGCCAATTGGTGTCATGATTGCTTTGGTGTGTAATGACCGGTTATATAATCGTTTGGCTTCTTCTAACAACCCTTGTTCCATCATAATATCTACTCTTCGATTAATTCGTTCATATAGGATTTCTCTATCTAATGTAAGTCCAATCATCACTGTATCATATAACAATTTATCTGCTTTTTTCTTTTCGCTTAATATTTTTCCTGTTGCTTCATAATATCTTAAAGCACGTTCAATTCTTTTACGATTATTAAAGTGAATACTCGTTTTACTATCTATTTTTAATAATTTTTGATACAACACTTCTGTTGTTTCTGTATATGGAATTGTACTTATATTTTCCTCTTCTAATTCATAATCATACAAAGCTGCCTTGATATACAAACCTGTTCCCCCTACTAGAATAGGTGTTTTTCCTCTGTTTTGAATCTCTACTATTTTTTGTCTACAATCTCGCTGATAATCATATACAGTATAACTTTCATCTACTTCTTTGATATCTAATAAATGGTGGGGGATATTTTCTTTTTCTTCTTCGGTCACTTTAGCGGTAGCAATATTCAGTTCTTTATATACTTGCGTACTATCGGCATTGATAATTTCACCATTATACCTCTTAGCAAGTTCAATGCTTAACTTTGTTTTTCCTACACCTGTTGGGCCTACAATACATATAATTTTATCCATAAATTTACCTTCTTTTATATATTTGCAAAGACGCTTTTTAGTAATTGCTTAAGATCCATAATTTGTATTTTTCACTTTATAAACATACTATCACCAAATGAAAAAAAACGATATTTCTGCGCTACTGCTTCATGATAAGCATGCATAATATGTTCTTTACCAGCAAACGCACTTACTAGCATTAGCAATGTTGATTTTGGTAAATGAAAATTTGTAATCAATGCATCGATTGCTTCAAATGAATACCCTGGATAGATAAAAATATCTGTCCATCCACTACATGCTTGAAATGTATGGTAGGATTTGATAATCGTTTCTAATACTCTAGTCGTTGTTGTTCCTACTGCTATAATTCTTCTTCCTTCTTGTTTTGCTTGATTCAAAACTTTTGCGACATCCGCATCCATTTGATAAAATTCACTATGCATTTTATGGGTTGTCACATCTTCCACAGTTACAGGTCGAAATGTTCCAAGCCCTACATGTAAAGTGACATACTGAATTTGTACACCCTTTTCATAGAGTTTGTCTAATAATTCTTTTGTAAAATGTAAACCTGCAGTAGGGGCTGCTGCACTTCCTGCATTTTTCGCATACACAGTCTGATAACGATCTTTATTTTCTAACTTTTCATGTATATAAGGTGGCAATGGCATCTCTCCAAGGCTGTCTAAAAGTTCGTAAAGAATCCCTTCATATTGTAATTTAAAAATGCGAATTCCTTCTTCTCCAATTTTTGTACAGACTGCTTTTAAAATTCCATTTCCAAAAGAGAGTTCTGTCCCTACTTTTATCCTTTTGGCTGGTTTTGCAAGACATTCCCATGTATCATTTTCTTTTTCTTTTAACAGTAAAAGTTCAACCATAGCTTTTGTCTCTTCTTTTACTCCATATAGTCTAGCAGGGATTACTTGTGTATTATTCAAAACTAACACATCTCCACTTTTTAGTTCGTCTAAAATATTATAAAAATATTTATGAAGAATTTCACCACTCTTTTTATCTAGTACCATCATCTTGGAATAATCCCTTTGTTTTAAAGGAATTTGAGCAATTAAGGATTCAGGTAATTCATAATCAAAATCATCTGTTTTCATTTTGTTCATCTCCTATATTTGTGTATTTATTGACACATAATAAGTTATCACAACATACCTTCTTGATAGTTGATTTTTAAGTGTTCATAGGCTAATTGTGTTACAATACGACCTCTATTTGTTCTTTTTAAAAATCCAATTTGTAATAAATAGGGTTCATATACATCTTCGATTGTCGTTTGTTCTTCACCAATGGAAGACGCAATTGCTTCAATACCAACAGGTCCTCCATTGAATTTTTCAATAATGGATTTTAACAGATGATAATCTGTATCATCTAAGCCAATTGCATCTACTTTTAATTTATCTAAAGCCATTTTTGTAATGTCAAGTGTAATTGTTCCATCTCCTATTACTTGTGCAAAATCTCTAACTCGTTTTAACAATCTATTTGCTATTCTAGGAGTTCCTCTACTGCGTCTTGCTAGTTCAATTGCAGCATCTTTATCCATTTCTACTTCTAATACACGACTTGTTCGCTTTACAATCTTTGTGAGTTCTTCAACTGTATAGTATTGTAGTTTGGAAACAATTCCAAAGCGATCTCTTAAAGGACTTGACAAATCGCCTGCACGTGTGGTTGCACCAACAAGGGTAAAAGGAGGCAAATCAATGCGAATATTTTTAGAACTAGAATCACTTCCAATTACAATGTCTAATACAAAATCTTCCATAGCAGAATATAAAATTTCCTCTATATATCTTGGCATTCTATGTATTTCATCAATGAATAAAACATCACCTGGTTCTAATGAAGATAAAACAGCTGCTAAATCGCCACTTTTTTCAATAGAAGGTCCACTTGCAGTTTTTATGTTACTTTCTAAGGCATTCGCAATGATATAAGCAAGGGTTGTTTTTCCTAACCCTGGAGGTCCATATAAAAGAACATGGTCTAGTGGTTCTTCTCTCATTTTGGCAGCTTTAATAAAGATATTTAAATTTTCTTTTACCTCTTTTTGACCTACATATTCTTCTAAACTGCTAGGACGAATATTTTCTTCAAAGCAATCCTCTTTTAATTCTTCATTGGTAAGGACTCTATCTTCCATATATTTTCTCCTTTACTTTAATAGCAATTTTAGTGCTTCTTTTACTTGTTCTTCTATTTTTAAAGCTGAGTCTATTTTTGCTACTACTTTTTGAATATCTCCATGTTTATACCCTAATGCTTTTAATGTTTCTATCAATTCTTCATTGGATGTTGTGGTTTGTGCCACTTCAGTACTCACTAATTTTCCTTTTAAATCTAAAATAATTTGTCTTGCGACTTTATCTCCGATTTTTGGAAATTTTTTTAAATATAAAATATTTTCTCTTTCAATTGCATCTATAATTCCTTCGATTGAACCTGTTGCAAGCATTGGTAAAGCCATTTTGCATCCTAGACCCTTCACGTTAATGAGTTTTAAAAATAAATCTTTTTCGTCTTTATTGGCAAAGCCATACAATGAGATTTCATCTTCTCGTATATATTGATAAATATAAATTTGATAGGTTTCATTTATATGAAATGCATAGGGATTGCCTGTATAAATTAAATAACCTACTCCATTTTGTTCTAGTACAATATAGTTACTTTCTACTTCTGTAACGATTCCTTTTATATATTCATACATAACATCACCTTGCATTCATTATACCATAATTTTGTTCGTTTTCTAAAAAAAATATTCTTTGACGAAATTTAATCGCATCAAAATAAAAAGAACTGTCTTTTGTTTATAACAAGTACAATTCTCTGAAATTATCCAGTTTTTAAAATTCAATTTGTCTTTTTCGTATAAATACTTTCACATGATTTACATGTAATTTTCATTTCATAACTTGCTACTTTCGCATCTAGTATGGTGATTAATGGTTCATTATCCTTTGGACAACAGAATCTGTTTTTTTTCAAAATAAGTTCATCATTACAAATTTGCCCTATTTTACTATCTTCAAAATTCAATAATATACTACCCTTACTCCCACAATTACACTGATAATTTAATTCTAAATGATCATAGGTCGAATAGCATAGATACCCTATATTTTCATTGCACTGATCACAGTACATCCATCCACCATAATTTGTTGCTAATCGGGTATTTACTAATTTTTTATTTTTTAATACTCTGGCCATAGCTCAAACTCCTTTCATACTTTTGCATTAATAAAAATTGACTCAAAGCTTCATAAGTAACTTTATAGAACTATATCAGATATCAATCCTATTGTCAATTGCATTTATCCATTATAAGGTGCCCTACTTATAGAAATAACATTGTTTATATCTTCTACTTTTATTTCTAACCTATTCGTTATTGAATGAATAGAGTTTGTTTCATAGATCCAATCATTTTCAAAAAATCCTAAATAACTTACATAGTCTTTCATTACGTCTGATTGGATATTAACATATTCTTTTGGAACTTTTAAAGCAATAATTTTCCCTGTTTTATGTTCTACTTCAAAAGACATAAAAGCGATACTAAAATCATTTGTAGGAAGAAAAATTCTAATCTTTGAATAATTCATATTATCGCTTTGATATTCACTTATTCTTGTGATCATTGACTCATTTTTCTCTAAATAGGTAAAAAAATTATTTTTGATCATTCCGATTTTTTCTAACTCTTGCAATTTTATTAATTCTTCATTCTCAACCTTTTGTCCATTCACTTCATAATAAAGTGTTAGAAATTCATAAGTATCACTTGTCGAAATGCTATACTTTCCCCCCATTATATTTAGAATAAATTGTTTGAATAAGAACAGCTTCATCCTTGGTATTACTTTCTTGAAGAATATTTGCATTTGATTTATATATTTTATTTATATAGTAATCTTCTATGGATTGTCAACACTTTATTAGACAATTTTTATAAGGACATTTGCTGTCTGTAAACAACAGGAGTTTTATAATCTAAGGAGCCATGAATACGAATATTATTATACCAGTTTACATAATCAAATAACTCGCACTCTAACTCCTCAAATGAGGAAAATCTTCTGTTATATGCAAACTCTGTTTTTATAATTTTATAAGTTGCTTCTGCTACTGCATTGTCATACGGACACCCTTTTTTAGATAAGCTTCTCTTTATTCCAAATGCTTCTATTAATTCTTCTATTAATTCTTCTATTATTTTATTTTTAAATTCATTTCCTCGGTCGGTATGGAATATATTGATTCTGCTTAAGTCATAAGGGATTTTTCTAAATGCGTGATAAACTAGTTCTGCATTCTTATGTACTCCTGCTGCATAACCTATGATTTCTCGATTCCACAAGTCAAGTATTAGACAAATATAATTCCATTTCCCTGCAACATTCACATAGGTTAAATCACTTACTACTACATCTAGTTGGTTTTCACGATTAAATTCTCGATTTAACAGATTTTCTACTTTTTCTTCATTGCAACTTGTTTTATGGACTTTAAATTGTTTTACTGTATAATTACTTACTAATCCATTCAAGTTCATAATCCTTCTTATTCTTCGGAGGCTTACTTGGTATCCTAATTCTTGTAGCTTTACTTTGATTTTTCTTGACCCATAATTGTTCCTACTTTCCTTAAATAGTTTTATAATTAATTCTTCTAGTTCTTTATCTTCTCGTTTATTTTTTCTTTCATAATAGACAAGAGCTCTGGACACTTTTAAAGTTTTACACATAGCACTGATACTATACTTGTCTTGATTTGTTTTTATTACTTTTATTTTCGTCCCATTATCAGCGCTGCTTGCTTTAAAATATCATTTTCCATTCTTAACTGCTTATTTTCTTTTTCTAATTCTATAAGGCGATTTTCTTCTTCTGTTCGATTGTCTTTTGCTTTAAACAAACCACTTGTATTATACTGCTTTATCCAGTTATTTAATGCGGAGGGAGTTAGTTCATATTCTCTAATAAGCTCACAATGCTTTTTTCCATTGTTATATAAATTTACGATTTGTGTTTTAAATTCTTCTGTATACTGTCTTTTTTCTCTTCGGTTATTCTCCATTTTTTCAACTTCTTTCTTTTCTTTTTATTATAATCTGTCCTTTTCTTTTTTGTCTAATTTATTGTAACCAATCCAGTTTAATTATTAAAATACTTTTTTCATTTATATTAGGAACATTTGATAAATCTATATAATAATTTGGTATTAATTCTTCTAACCACATCAAAGTATAAACTATGTCTATTGGCTCTTTATATTCATACTTTCTAATAGAATTCATATTTACATTTAATATTTTAGCAATCTCAAATGTTCTATCTTCTTTCGGTGTTCTTTCCCCTTTCTCATATCTCGTCATATTTATTCTCTTACTTTCTCCAGATAATCCTAATTTTCTGAGACTTCATCTTGAGTAAGCCTTCTAAATTGTCTTGCAAAGGCAATTCTAGAATCTTGTGATAAATCTTTTAACCTTGGTTTTAAATACATTAATCGCATTTTTTCACCTCCTTTTTCCTGTCGCAAAAAATCTTATCTTTTCACACAAAAAAGACCAAGATATTTCTATCCTAGTCTAAATTATATATAAATATCAATAATGATAGGTTTCTTTAACCTCACATTTTTACATTCAGGTATTACATCTGAATATCTTAAAATATCATCTTTTGTAATGATTATGCGGGCTAGAAAAAACTCAATATCATTTTCTATTTGTTAGCCTTTTCGCGTATACTCGCTTGTGCAGCCGCTAAACGAGCAACGGGTACACGATACGGTGAACATGAAACATAGTCTAATCCAATTAAATCACAGAAAGCAACACTACTAGGTTCTCCTGCGTGTTCTCCGCATATACCAAGTTCAATTTCTGGTCTTGTTTTTCTACCACTCTTAATTGCATATTCCATTAACAATCCAACACCATGCTGATCAATTTTTGCAAATGGATCATTTTCAAATATCTTCTTTTCATAATAATCATTTAAGAATTTAGAAGCATCATCTCTTGAAAAACCAAATGTAAGTTGTGTTAAATCATTTGTTCCAAAACTAAAGAATTCTGCTTCTTTCGCAAGTTCATCTGCTAACATACAAGCTCTTGGTGTTTCTATCATCGTACCAATTTGATAATCTACTTTTATTTGGTTTACGGTTAAAACTTGTTCTGCTGTTTCTGTTACTAACCCTTTCACATACTCTAATTCTGTTAAATCCGTTATAAGTGGGATCATAATTTGTGGTTTTACTTCAATTCCTTCACGAATTACAAGAATTGCAGCCTCTAACACTGCCCTAGTTTGCATAACAGCAATCTCAGGATATGTAACATCTAATCTGCACCCTCTATGCCCCATCATTGGATTAAACTCTTTTAAAGAATCCACTCTCTCTTTTAATGCTTCAAAAGTCATATTCAGTGAACTTGCTAATACCTTGATTTCTTCATTTGTATGTGGTAAGAACTCATGTAATGGTGGATCTAAATAACGAATGGTTACTGGTAATCCCTTCATCGTTCTAAAGAGTTCCACAAAATCAGCACGTTGCATTTCTAATAATTCATTTAAAGCTTCAATTCTCTTTTCTTTTGTCTCTGCTGTAATCATACGACGTACTTGAAAAATTCTCTCTTCACTAAAGAACATGTGTTCCGTTCTACACAATCCAATGCCTTGAGCCCCAAATTTCATAGCTTGCATTGCATCTGCTGGCGTATCCGCATTTACTTTTACTTTTAATTTACGATATTGATCTGCCATATTCATAAATGTTTCAAAATCGCCACTAATACTAGCTTCAACTGTTGGAATTTTTTCACCATACACCATTCCTGTACTACCATCAATTGATAGATAATCACCTTCATGATAAACAGTTCCATCTGATGTTGTTAATGTTTTCTTTTCCTCATCTACTACAAGAGAACTGCACCCACAAACACAGCATCTTCCCATACCACGAGCTACAACTGCTGCATGAGAGGTCATTCCTCCACGAACAGTTAAAATCCCTTTCGATTTTGCCATTCCTGAAATATCTTCTGGTGAGGTTTCTAAACGCACTAACAACGTCTCTTCTCCTCTTGCACTTGCATCCATAACATCTTTTGCATGAAAATAAATTTTACCTGTTCCTGCGCCTGGGGATGCTGCTAATCCTTGGGCAATTACTTTTCCATTTTTTAGTGCTACAACATCAAATGTTGGATGCAATAATTGATCCAAATCATTTGGACTAACACGTAATACAGCTTCTTCTTCTGTAATCATACCTTCATTTAATAAATCTAATGCTACTTTTAACCCTGCACTTGCTGTTCGTTTACCATTACGTGTTTGTAGCATGAATAGTTTTCCATTTTCAATTGTAAATTCCATATCTTGCATATCTTTATAATGTTTCTCTAAAGATTGTGCAATACTTGCAAATTGTTGATAAACATCTGGCATTACTTCCTTTAAAGTTTCAATACTTTGTGGAGTTCGAATTCCCGCAACTACATCTTCTCCTTGGGCATTGATTAAGTACTCTCCATATAACTTCTTTTCTCCTGTTGCAGGATTACGCGTAAATGCTACGCCTGTTCCAGAAGTTTCACCACTATTTCCATATACCATTTCTTGCACATTAACAGCTGTTCCCCAACTATCTGGTATTTCATTCATTTTGCGGTATACTTTTGCTCTTTCATTGTCCCATGAACGGAATACAGCAAGTACAGCTTCTAATAATTGAACTTTTGGATCTTGTGGAAAGGGGTTTCCATCTAATTGTTCATACAATTTTTTAAATTCTTGTGTAACTTCATATAAATCTTCGTCAGTTAAATCGGTATCAAATTTCACATTCTTTTTTTCTTTTTGCGTTTCTAAAATGCGTTCAAATTTATTTTTGTCAAATCCTTTTACAACGTCTGCAAACATACTAATAAAACGACGATATGAATCATAAACAAAACGTCTATTGCCTGTTTTTTGTGCAAATCCTTCTGCTACTTCATCTGTTAAACCTAAATTTAAAATCGTATCCATCATTCCAGGCATACTTGCACGGGCACCACTACGTACAGATACTAATAATGGATTAGTGGGATTGCCAAATTCTTTTCCTGCCATTGTTTCTAATTCAGATACTTTTTCAAAAATTTGGTTTTGAATTTCTTCACTAATTTGTTTTCCATCTGCATAATATTGGTTACAAGCTTCTGTTGTAACTGTAAAACCACTTGGAACTGGTAATCCAATATTTGTCATTTCTGCTAAATTGGCTCCTTTACCTCCAAGTAAATTTCGCATGTCTTTATTTCCTTCACGAAATAAGTATACATATTTTGCCATATTTTCCTCCTATCTTGACATCATTATTATAACAAAACTATTTTCCTTATTCAATTGTTTTTTACACCTTTGTTTGCTCTTGGATGGGAATGGAGGTAAACCTGTCTCAAATGTTCGTTGGATACGTGTGTATAAATTTGTGTAGTAGATAAATTTTCATGTCCAAGCAATTCCTGTACACTTTTTAAATCCGCACCTTCATTCAACATATGTGTTGCAAATGTATGTCTCAAAACATGGGGACTAATATGAAATTTTAAAGCACCTTTTTGAATCACTTTATTTAAAATCGTCCTTACGCCAGAGGTGGTTAAAGGGTTTCCTAAATGATTTAATAATAAATAATCATTGCTTTTATTTTTTAATAGCTGAATTCGCTTTTCCTGGAGATAAGTTTCTAATAATTTTTCTAATTTAGAGCCATATAACACAATTCGTTCTTTGTTGCCTTTTCCATATACTTTAATTTTTCGTTCGTGAAAATAAACATCTTGTATCTTGATTGTAACAAGTTCACTTACACGAACTCCTGTAGAATACATCATTTCTAATAAAACTGTATCACGCATCCCTAATGGCGTTGTTTCATCTGGGATGGAAAGCAATTTTTCTAATTCATTTCTATATAAAAATTTTGGCAATTTTTGATCTAGCTTAGGATTGGAGATTAATTTCATTGGATTTTTTGAAATAATTTTTTCTTTCATTAAATATTTATAAAAACTTCTTAAACAACTGATATGTCTCGCAATGGTTCTTTTCGCATAATTTTTGGAATATAAATAAGCAAGATAACTACGAATTACTTTATAATCTGTTTCTTGTATTGCAATCAATTCACATTTTAAAAATTGATTAAAGTCTACTAAATCATTTTGATAAGATATAATTGTATAATTTGATAGATTTTTTTGTTCTAACATTTTCAAAAAATTAGTGATAAGTTTTTCCATATACTTTTTCGCTCTCTTCCATTCCATACATCATCTTTTTTTCTTCTTCAGTTAAAAATTCTTCATTTTCATTTTCTTCCATCGTATCAGATATAGGGAATGTTTCTAATTTTTCTCCTATTTGTTTATTAAATTCAACTATTTTTACTTTTCTAAAATTTAGATAAGATATGAATTCTCTTACTAGATCGTTTCGATATTCAATTTGCTCTTCTAAATTTGTAGAATGCATATAACAGTATAATTTCCTTTTTATTTTTTTTGGTAATTGACTATTCAAATAATCAAACTGATATTTACAAACACTTTCGATTAAAAAATCAGAATAAGTTCCTAGTTTTGCTAACATATCTTTTAAATCTGTTGTTGCATTCTTACTTAACATGCGGCCTCGCATTTGTATTTCTGTCATATTTTTATGGTAATGGTATTGATTTTGAAAGTTTAAAAATTGCATCAATAGAACATCTCTTTCAAATAAAAGTGGTAAATATTTATTTTCTCCTTGCACTTTATATTGAATATAACCAATGGCAGTTGACCAATCAAACTGAGAAGGTGGTATTTTGCTTTGTTTTAAACATTGAACAAATTGCGTTTTTCCTAATGATACAGTAAGCAAATCTATTTCGTATAAGTGCACCTTTTCTTTTGTTTTTTGACCATTTCTTTGAAGTGGAACTATAAATGTATTCCTATGCGCATCTGTTATCCATAAACTATATTTTGCCATATCATCACCCTAACATCAGTATAGCATTTCTATTTTAAAATGTAAATTGAGAATATTATCTTTTGAAACAGAATTATTTAAAGTTTTTCTATGGTTATGATCCATTTTGTTTTATTTACATATATTATTTTACCCGAAATAGATAATTTCTTCATGAGATAGTAAGTTAATAGCTGTGATCTTTTTTGTATATGTAAAAAAATGACCTTCTTATCGAAGATCAAAATAGACTATACAATCTATTTCCATCATTGGAAGATAGAATCATAGATTGCTTTTACTAAGTTTATCCAATGGATTATTTCTACAGATTATTTTTCATAATCACAACTACTACACTTAATTTTGTTTCTTTTTTCTGTTAACATACTGCCACATTCTGGACATTTTTCGCCTGTTGGTTTATCCCAATATGCTGTTTTACAATCTGGATAATTGTTACATCCATAAAAAACTTTACCTTTTTTACTCTTCTTTTCTACAATTTTCCCATCACAAACAGGACAGTCACATATTTCAACCACTTGTTTTGGATCTGCTTTAATATATTTGCATTCTGGATAATTGCTACAAGCTGTAAAAGCCCCATATCTCCCTTTACGAATCACCAATGGATTCCCACAATTTGGACAATCTTCACCTGTTTTTTCAGGTTCTTTTTTCTCCATTTTATCAAAAGCATCTTTTAATGCAGGTTCGAAATCCTGGTAAAACTTATCTAATGTCTCATACCAAATTTGATTTCCTTCTGCAATTTTATCCAAATCATCTTCCATATCAGCTGTATATTTTACATTAATGATATGGCTAAAACATTCTTGCAACTTATCAGTTACTTCAGTTCCGATATCAGTCGGTACAAACTTCTTCTCGACTAAATTTGCATAGCCCCGTGCTTGAATTGTTTCCATTGTTTTGGAATAAGTACTTGGTCTTCCGATTCCTAATTCTTCCATTGCATGGACTAATTTTGCCTCTGTATATCGTGCTGGAGGCTGTGTAAAGTGTTGTTCTTTTTCTATTTCATTCGATACAAGTACATTGGATTTATAATCATCTAATGGTGGCAATGTTTTTTCGGTTGTATCTTCATAATCAGCATATACTTTTAAATAACCATCAAAAGT
Organism: uncultured Caryophanales bacterium; assembly: GCA_948433085.1. GTDB lineage: Bacteria > Bacillota_I > Bacilli_A > RF39 > UBA660 > UBA5026. The sequence goes on along the minus strand of CAOJDP010000007.1, from coordinate 24,880 downwards.
AATCACTTGACCTGTTGCTTTAAATTGATAATTGTTATTGTCTAAAATAACTGTTGTATTATCTGTTTTTGCTGGACTCATTAGGTTTGCTAAAGTCCTATAGTAGATGAGTCTATATAGCTTATATTCATCATCTGATAAATAAGGCTTTACAGATATTGGATCTCTTTCAATACTGGTTGGACGAATTGCTTCATGGGCATCTTGAACATTTTCTGTTTTTTTACTTTTTTTAACAGAGCCTATATATTCTTTTCCATATTTACCTTCAATATAGTGAAATGTCTCATTAATAAAATCAGACGAAAGGCGGGTAGAATCGGTACGCATATAAGTGATTAAACCTACTGTTTCATCTGCTAGTTCAATTCCTTCATATAATTTTTGTGCAAGCATCATTGTTTTTTTAGTACGCATACCAAGTCTAGAAGATGCGACTTGTTGCAATGTACTTGTAATGAATGGCATAGGGCTACTTTTCGCTTTCTCTTTTTTATCAACACTTTCAATTTGAAATGCGTTACTTAATCGTTCTAAAATTTCATTACATTCATTTTCCGTTTTAATCTCTAACTTTTTATGATTGTACTCATATAAATCGGCATCCATTTCTTTAAAATGGGCTGTTATCGTCCAATATTCTTCTTTTTGGAATGCTTCAATTTCTCTTTCTCTATCTACAATCAATTTTAAAGCAACACTTTGCACACGACCTGCTGAAGATCCACTTGTTTTGGACTGCATCAATTTACTTAAACGAAAGCCAATAATACGATCTAAAATTCTTCTCGTTTCTTGTGAATTTACTAAATTTTGATCAATTTTTCGTGCATGCTTTAATGATTCAATGACAGCGTTTTTTGTAATTTCATTAAATACAATACGTTCTGAATTCTTTTCATTTAAACCCAATACATCATATAAATGCCAACTAATGGCCTCTCCTTCACGGTCTGGATCTGTTGCTAAATAAACAAAATTTGTTTTCTTCACATCTTTTTTGAGTTCATCAATTACACTTTTTTTACCCTTAATAGTTGTATAATTGGGTGCAAAATGATTTTCAATATCCACTCCAAGTCCATATTTTCCTTTTGTTGATAAATCTCTAATATGCCCCTTAGAAGAAGTTACAAGATAATCACTTCCTAAATATTTTCCAATGGGTTTTACCTTAGCAGGCGACTCCACTATCACTAATTTCTTTGACATATGTCACTTCCTATTCCTAATCTTTATACACGATTTATTTTAAAAAGTCAAATTATTTTCTCAAATTTTTACTGATCAATTCTACAGGTTCTGTCATTTGTTTGATCCGTTCAATGATTCTTCCTGCTTTTATCACGTCTACTCCACTCTTGGTTACACTAAAATGTTGTTCTAACGTTTTTAAATCTAAGTTAGAGGTGAAAAATGTCGGCAAATGTTCTTGCATTCTATACTGCATAATTGGACAGAATATTTCATCTCTTCCCCATACGGTTGTATTTTCAGCACCTATATCATCAATCAGTAACAATGGAACTTTCATCACTGCATTTAACTTATTTCTAAATTCATCTTTTTCTCCATTCAAAGCGCTTTTTAAATCTTGTAAATATTTTGGCCAAAATACAATCGCACTTTTTATTTTTTTATTCGCAAATTCTCGAAACAATGCAGATAATAAATAGGTTTTTCCGCTTCCAAAGCTCCCATATAAATAAATGCCTTTACAAGCTGGATATTCGTTTAAAAAGCGATGGATAGCTTTAATGGCCTCAAATCGGTTTTCGTCATTTGTATAAATGTTTTTCATTTTTGCCTGCTTAATTTCATAAGGAATTTCATAACATGTCATATAGAATAAATGACGTTCTTCTTCTAAGTTATGCAACTGATATTTACAAGCTTGGTATTCAAATTCTAGATGTTCTTTTTTAACATGTGGTAAATAAGCATAACCATTTACTTTATTTTTACAGTCCATAAGTCCTTTACAATGTTTGCAATGATTCCATTCTACTGCGCATTCTTCTAGTATAGAAGTATAATGACATAAGATTTCATTTGGAAGTGGAATTTCATTGATCAATTGCTGAAATATTTCTTGTTCTTTTGCATCTAAAAAGTTTTTCATTAAAATATCTTTTATATTGTTCTTTTGATAGGGATTTAATGCTTTATTTAATTCTTTCATATACTCACCTACTTAAATACTTTTAACATTTGTTCCATTTCTTTTTTCTTTTCTATGCTTGCTTCTTTTGCTTCAATTTCTTTATCAAACCAATCTGGTTTTATTGCCTCTTTCTTTTTGGTATAATTTTTTCTTGATTTATATTCCTTTTCTGCTAAATTCATTGCATTTTCAACGGTTTCTACTTTACTTTTAGCCCACTGAGATGCGATTGTTTCTACAAAATTTTTAGTCAACTTGTTTTGATTGATTTTAAGTACGTAATCGATTAATACATTTACAACACCTGGTTTTAAATCCATGTCTAATAATAGATATTCCAATAAATTTAAATCACTCCTAGGAGGTCTAGTTCCATTATATTTACTACACAAAAAGTCATATGGGGAAGTCGTTTCAAATTGATAGATTATTTTTGCTTTTTTTGATTGATCTCCAACTGGTTTTCTTAAATATTCTGGTTGATTTCTAAAAATTAAACTTGGTAACTTTCCATTGTTTTCAAATTGAAAATATTTACGACAATTATTTTTCAGTAATTGTTTATCAATACTCTTTCTTTCATTAATAGAGTTACGGATTAATTCACACATTTGTTCTTCGTTAAACTGATAAATAAAACCAAGTTTTTGTAATAAATTACGTGTTTCTTTTGTCAGTGTTTTCTTAGAAAATAAATCTTCTGGTATCATGGAAAAAATAGTTTCTAAATCTAAGATTTCTACTTCAATTGTATTACTTTTTTTCGTTTTTACTTCAATTTCTAATTGTTCTATATAGGAAAGATTTGTCGATTCAAATATATCTTTAAAAGATCTTGTTATCTCTTCATACTCTCTTTGATTTACATTTGCAATTTTAAAATATTCTATTGTTTTTTTATAAGTTGAATCCCCAATATTTCTATATAATGTCGTGCTTAAAATGGGATTGTTCACAAATTCTGAAGGAGTTAAAGGGGAAAATAATTCATAAATATAATGATTGACATTATCTTTTTTTTGATACGTTTTCATAAGTCCTATTGCTTCTAATTTTTCTCGTGCTTGTATAATTTCTTTTAATTTCATCCGCATACTTGTCATCAATTGATGATGCGTCCATTCAGTAGAACTCGTTTCTGCTTGGTCTAAATAAGACCATAATGTAAAGTAAAGACTAATTGCAATACTTCCAATAATAGGTTGATACAATAATATTAATAATTTACGATCAAAGTCTCCTAATATAGTTTTATTCAATACAATATAAGTATCTGCAGGTAAGACATCATGCATGAAATCACCTCATTATCACTAGTGTATCATAATTTAGAATAGAAAAAAAGAAAACACTTTGATTTTCTATTTTTTTCTTGGTTCTTGTTCTAATTCTTTTAAAAATCCTTGTAAAGATTGTCGAAATCCTTTTAACTCTTTTGTAGTTGCACCGATATACCATGTTGGTAACTCTGCTATTATTTGATACCCACTCATAATCCATTTATCATAGAATCCAAGGGCATAGGCATATGGTAACATTTCATAAAAATAGTCTTTTGCGTCATCATTAATCTCTTTTAATTTTGGAATACTCATATAATATAAGATATTACGAAATCCGTTTACTTTTTCCCACATTTCACTTCCATAGGAAGTTCTTGGTGACAAATTTCTTAGAATAAGGGCAACTATAAATAAGAAAGCTATACTTATTAGAAATAGAATCAAATAGGTTATATCTATATAAAGATAGTATACAGTACTACTTATTGTGAATAGTAGGAAAAGAAACCCTATGAATGGAATGAATAATTTTCCTTTTTTGACAATGAATAAAATGATTCCTAAATAGAACAATAATACCATAATCATTGGAATTAAGTATTGTTGGAAAACATGATACATAGAGAATCCTATAGTACTTATTGCCCCTAACAGTAATAGTAAATAAATTTTTCTAGTAACTTTTTTATATTTTTTCTGAAAAATTTGGCTTTGGTGTTCTTTGTTATCTAAGATATTTTTTAATTTTTCAGTATTGTTAAAAAAATACGCTTTGAGTTCTTCATATGTTATGATATCTTTTTCATGGAAAATTTCATCAAACATTGTTTTTTGTAAAGCATTTTTGCCTTCGTATGGCTTTATTTTTTTTATTGTAGTTTCTGTTGGGGATTGAATGATCTTAAGATAACCATGTGTTGCAAGGAAAAGTAAAATTGAAATTAAATCTAATTTTTTTGTGTATCCATTGTATAAGAAAGATACTTCTGCTGGATCAAATTGATTGGGTGGAAAAATTGTTTCTTCTTTTGTGAATTTTCTTTTATGGCCATAACGAATCCATACATATATTCCATATAGTAATCCAATGATTGGAATGAACAAGGTTACAATATAAATAGATTCTGTAGTTAGATAAATTGGATCAAAATAATCGGTTAAAATAAGAGCAACGGAAAGTGTTTGACCTTTTTCTAAAAAACTATAATCACCTAAGATTGTGTTGTCTTTTAATTGATAATATACCTGATTGGTTCGCTCTCCATCTATATAGAATTGAATATCATTTTCTGTAATTGATTTTTGTAGGTGAATTTGAAATTGTATATTATTGATGGTTGTATCAAAAGTACCATCCATAATTGGTATAAACAATTCATCTTTTGTTTCTAGATTTCTTTGATAGTTTAAATGAATATCAAGTATTTCTTCAGGGTTTACATTGGTATTCATTTTAATTGTTTTTTCATTATTTTTTACATAAATCGTAGATTCTATATTATCTACATTTATATTTTTTATTGATGATCGTTGGGTTGTGGTTTCCCCAGAATAGATAGTTTTTAAATTTCTTTCTACATTTTTCAATAATGTATTTGCATAAATTGTGTATTCTTCTTCTACTATAATACTATGATTTTTTTCTAAATCAATTGTTATTTTGTAGCGATCAATTTCATAATCTTTTGCATAAATATTGAATGGAACCAATAACAAACAAAACAAAACAAACATTTGCATACTTTTTTTCATATAGCTCACCTTTTTATTCTACATTAGATTATAACATACCCATACTTTTCTGACAAGAAAAAACTGACGTTTGTCAGTTTATTCTCATTATGCAGTTGGATGTAATAATCCAACAACTGCTGCTTTTGCTTCTTCGATTGTGCTATCTTTTGTCATAGCTGCGATTGAATCTTGTTTATATTTTGCATCTGCTTTTGCATGATCTGCAACTGTGTATGCTATAAATCCTTTGTAACTTGCAAATTCTAAATACGCAGCAACTACATTTCCTTTGTCATCTACAGCTACCCATCCAGATCTAGGAAGGTCTCCTTTGTATTCAACGTGATTTAAAATATTTGTGTATAAATCAGATCCTGTTGTAACATCTGCTTCACCTACAACATAAACACCTGGGTTTACTGATACATATCCTCCATTATCAATCATTCCATATACAGCGTATTTTTCAACACCTTCTACATATCCTAAGGCACTATTTTCAACAGCTCCTTTTCTTGCTTTATCGATAACATCCATAATCATTGGTGTTGCAATTAAAGCGATGATTGCTAATATTACGATTACCGCAAGTAATTCGATTAAGGTAAAACCTTTTTTGTTCTTCATATTTATTCTCCTCTACTTTCTACATTTATACTGTACCATATTGCAAAAACAATAGTCAATAATTTTGTCGATTTTTGTTTAAATTTTACATTTTTATACGATACGTTCAATTTCTTTCACTGCTTTGATGCGTTTTTTTATATAAGTTTCTTAATTATAAAGCTCATAACATTAGTAAATGTGAAGAATAATATAGATAAGCAAAAGCTTATTTTCATTTACTACATAATAAAAAATTGACAAATGTCAATTTTTGAATTACCGCAATCTATTATTTTAATTTTCCATTCATAGTTTCTTCAAGTTCATTCACATCTGTAGTTTTCGTAACACTTACTGAATCATAGTCTGCTTTACTAAAAATTGCTTGTGCATGTTTTGAATTTGTATAACCTATATATGAAGCATAGCTTTTAAATTTTAAGAATGCTGCAGTTACATTTCCTTTTTCATCGATTGCAACCCAACCAGCTTCTGGAAGATCTCCTTTGTATTCCACTTCATTTAAAATATTTGTGTATGGTCCACCTGTTTCTCCTGCATTGATATTTGGATCTCCTACAAAATAAACACCTGCGTTTACTGATACATATCCTCCATTATCAATCATTCCATATACAGCGTATTTTTCAACACCTTCTACATATCCTAAGGCACTATTTTCAACAGCTCCTTTTCTTGCTTTATCGATAACATCCATAATCATTGGTGTTGCAATTAAAGCAATGATTGCTAATATTACGATTACTGCTAGTAATTCAATTAAGGTAAAACCTTTTTTGTTCTTCATATTTATTCTCCTCTACTTTCTACAATTACACTATACTACATTTTTCGAATAGTAGTCAATCTATTTTGTCGAACTTTACATATTTATGTATGGATATGTCAAAGATTGTTGTAAAGAAAAAGCGATTCTTCGCTTAAGTTCTCGCAGCTGCTAAAGCAGTTGAAACTTTAGATTCTGCATTACTAACTGTTATAGTTGCTGGATTTCCATCTGTTTCTTTGATTGTTTCACTACTAAATGTAGTGTCTGTTAAAATGGCTTGTGCATGGTCTTTATTGGTATACCCAACATATCCTCCATAACTAGCAAATTTTAAATATGCTGCTTTTACATTTCCTTTGGCATCTACAGCAACCCAACCAGAACTTGGCATATCGCCTTTGTATTCAATTCCTGTTAAGGCAGCGTCTTTTACATCATATACACCTTCATTAAAACTAATTTGGCCACCCTGTTCAATCATTCCATATACGGCGTATTTTTCAATACCTTCTACATATCCTAAGGCACTATTTTCAACAGCTCCTTTTCTTGCTTTATCAATTACATCCATAATCATTGGGGTTGCAATTAAAGCGATAATTGCTAATATTACGATTACAGCTAGTAATTCGATTAAGGTAAAACCTTTTTTGCTCTGCATGGCATTTTCCTCCTTTACTTCTGAAATTTACAATATGAAATATTTTTTAGGTATATTAAATTTTTATTTAATCATCCATTTCATATTTCCATTTATAGTATGAGCAAGAAAAAAAGAGAATATACTATCTTCCCTTTTATTTCTTTCACGTATTCCAATGTCTATTTTAATTTTTCTTTCTTTTAAGGCTTTTGTATTTCATTCAATAAAATAAGTTGCAAATTCATTCTCTTTTATATTACATGTCAATTTTTCTAAATATTTTATTTTCCTTTTTTATCAAATGAATAATTTTTTAAAATATATTTTTGAAATTCGTGTCAAAAAGGCAATCACTTCTTTTTTTAATAATCAGGATTCCCTCTCTTTTTTATCTTCTTATAATTTAACTTTCCAATATAACAAATGTCACTATAAATTGAAATGTATAGAATTTAGGCGATGGCATTTTCGTTTGGATTTTCTATTTCTAATTCTATATCATTTATCTTATAACCTTCATTCATATGATTTAATTTTAAATTTTGAATCGTCAATGTTGCTTTAAAGTCTTTGATAGACTTATTTATTGCATCCTCTAATTCTTTATTTACACTTAATTCAAAATTTTTGATAGGTGTTTTAAGGGATACATTATTGAGTGTTTTTTCTCCTCTTGCTTGACGAATAATATCCATTATTATGTCTCCATTTTTCATTTCATTTGTGAAATCAAATTTGAATAATTCTATTTGTGTTAAATGAATGGATTTCATATTATGATATAATTCTTGATAAATTTCTTCAGTAATGAATGGAAAGAAAATACTAAAATTTTGAAGCAATTTATAAAGTAGTGTATAGACTGTCTTTTGTCCTGAGTATCTTGGAATTTCCCCAAATTCTTCAGGTCTATATAATCTATGTTTAACAATTTCAATATAATTATCACAGAAATTCCAGAAGAATTTTTCTAAATAATTTAATGCAAGTCCTACTTCATATTCCTCAAGATATTTTATAAATCCTGATTCCATATCTTGATATTTACCTAATATCCATTTATCTATATATTCATAATTATGAAACGCTTTCTCTTCATAATCAGCTAGATGCATTTCTATAAATTTTGCGACATTCCATAGTTTATTTACTAATTTACGTCCTCTAAGAAGTGTTTCTTCACTAAACGCTATATCTGTACCAAGTCTTCCAGAACCAGCCCAATAACGAATGACATCGGCCGAATATTGATGAATTAAATCCATTGGTTCTAATTTGGTATTTCCTTTACTTTTGCTTATTTTTTCCCCTTTATTGGCCATTACAAATCCTGAAATCATCACATTATCCCAAGGACGAATTCCAAAATGATAGAAGCTTTTCACTATAGTATAAAAATCCCATGTTCTAATTATATCTGAAGCATTTGTTCGAATGCTCATTGGTTTTAAAAATGATTCATAATTATCTTTTTCCCCGTATCTCATATTGATTAATGGTGTTACAGAAGAGGTTGCCCATGTATCCATGACATCGGTTTCTGGTATAAAAGCAGAGCATCCACATTTACAAGCATCCATATGAGGCTTATCTACCAATGGATTCACTGGTAAATCTTCTAACCTCGCAAATATTGGGTTACCACATTCTTTACAATACCAAACGGGAAATGGTACACCAAAATATCTTTGTCTTGAGATACACCAATCCCACATGATATTCTCCACCCATTCATTATATCTGCTTTTCATGTGTTCTGGATACCATTTAATATCAGATCCAATTTTCAAGAAGTCCTCTTTATGATTCATAATATCTATAAACCATTGTTTCATTACAGAGTATTCCACTTCTTTGCCACATCTTTCATGTGTTTGTACTTCATGTTCTAATTCCTCGATTTTAACTACAAATCCACCAGCTGTTAAATCTTCTATGATTTGTTTTCTCGCTTCTTTAATTTTTAATCCACCATAATTTGGAACTTCGTGTATAATTCTTCCATCATCTGTAAAAATATATTTAAGTGGTAAATTATATTTCTTCCACCATTCTATATCGGTTTGGTCTCCAAAAGTACAACACATAACTACTCCTGTCCCTTTATCTATTGCAACTTTTTCATCTGCCATAATTGGTACTTCTACATCTATTACTGGAATATGTGCTGTTTTTCCAATTAAAGATTTGTGTTCTTCATCATTAGGATTTACAAAAACACAAACGATTGCTGGTAATAATTCTGGTCTTGTTGTCGCTATTGTAAATTCTTGGCCATCTTCGACAGTTTTAAATCGAATATAATTAAATGTAGTCTTCATTGTTTTTGTTTCTAGTTCTGCTTGTGCAATAGAGGTTAAACATTCATTACACCAAAGTGCTGGACTTTCCTTATGATAGCAATGTCCTTTATGAATTAAATCTAAAAATGATGCTTGACTAATTTTAATTGTTGATGGACTAACTGTTTTATAATGGATATCCCAATCTGTACTAACACCCATTTTACTAAATAATTCTTGAAATTCTGCTTCATATTTATCCGTTGTTTCATAACACAATTTTGAAAATTCTTCTCTACCAATCTCATGTGCTTTTTTACCTTGTTCTTTTTCTACTAATCTTTCACTTGGTAAACCATTATCATCAAACCCAAATGGATAGAAAATATTAAATCCTCTTAATCTTTTATATCTTGCTATCATTTCCGTTTGTGAATACGAAAATATATGCCCTATATGAATTTTTCCATTTACAGTTGGCGGTGGTGTGTCAATTGAAAATACTTCTCTTTGATCTGGTTTAAATTCATAAATTTTATTTTCCTTCCAGTAATCTAACCATTTTGTTTCTTTTTCTTGTGCATTATATTTTTTATCTAACATCTTTCATTTTCCTTTCCTTCTACCAAAAATATTGCTTGGCAATTCCTAATGATGCTTTCCAAATTTTTATAAATAAAGAGTTGTGAAACTGGGTGTAATTTTTACAATATCATTTATGTGATAGTCTCTAACATTTGGAATTATTTTACAATTGGTAATTTCTAATGTGGTGTTTGCACTCCTTGTCTTCAGGATCGACAGAAAATTACGATATCTCCAAAGTTTCATTTTTACAGTTTTGACTTTAAAATAGTCTTTACGATCTTCCAAATAGTATTTTAAATGATAAAAGCAATTTCTATACCTTTATAACTAACCTCTTTGTTTGATAATTTTGCTTCTACATTCCAATTCATACAACATTTCTTCAGATAGTTGAGACCTTTCTTATACAAGTCTTCAAACGTTTTTTTATACAAACAACTCTATACATGAATCACTTTTTATCATAGTTTAAGTCCTAATTTTTCCATTGTCTATGTATATTCTTTCGAATTCCACACAATTTTTAACCATTCATCTCTTGTTCTTTAAACGGATTGCATGTTCTTTTTTATACACCTTCATTCCTGGCATCACAACACATCTACTTACCCATCTTTTACAATAAATTAAAATACTTTATAAGGTTGTATATATTTTGATTTTCTACTCTAAAATAGTCTCTTTCTTTTCAGATTTCATATTTATTTTTCTCAACTTCTTTATGATTATACTTTGTTTCTAACATCTTTTCTTCTCTCTATATTTATGATTACTTTTTTATTTTTCAATTTCAGAATTATTTCTATCTATGAATCGATTCATTTTATTTAAAATTATTTATTTTATCAAAATATCTAACTTCTCTAAAACTCATCTTTTTCATTTTGTTCTTTTTCTATATTTTTAAATTATTTTCATACAATTTAATGAGATATACAATTTGAATTTTTTTATAAACTTTTTCTTTTCCTTTTATGCTGAAAGCTTTGAAAAGCAAGTTCTTGTTCTCTTGTAACTGTGTAAAATTGATTATCCAATTGCATAACGTCTTCGATTGGCAGAATTTGAGGTTTAAAAGCTCCATCTTGTGCAGCAAAGGATTTCAGTTGATCCCGTATAGAATGAAAATCAACAAGATAAGTATAATATTCTTTAATATATTTCAAATAATTTTTTACTAATTTATTATTATTATTTGAAAAACGAAAGTTACAAGTTATGATTTGAACAAGATCTTCTAATTTATCTTCTTGTATCTGAACTTTAAATTTTCTTTGTAATTGTTTATTTTTTAAATTCATAACATATAACGTTGGAATATGAATTTTATTCTCTTTTTCATATATTAGAATTTCCCTTTTTTCGTTATAGCAAATTATTTTCTTTTTATAAACTTTTAATTTCGCATTTTGGATTTCTTCTTTTCCAATAATAATTGTTTCCATAACATTCCCTCTTTCTAATTGTTAAAAAAATCACATCCTGCGCTAAGGACGTGATTACGTGGTACCACCTTAATTTATAACTTATGTTATCTTATTTATTTAACGCATATTTACGAAATATTCTACTATGATTCAAATATTCAGCTCCCAAGCTACCTTCTAATGTTCTTTTTACCTGTTCACACCTTCCACAGGCTCTCTACCAAAAATCCCATTATACTCCTCTTGTTCAAAGCATTTACATTATTATATATAAGAGTATATGATTTTGTCAATGAATTCAATGACTTTTTATTTAATTTTTGATAAATAAATCGCAAATTTTCAATTAATCATTTTGATTTACCAAATATCTAATAAATTTTTTCCATATCAACAGGGCTTTCTTTGAAGACAAATTTTTATATAATTGTCCTATTTCTAATAAAGTATCCTCACTGTAGAGCAGATGAGGAATTATATCCCTAACAATAACAGTTCAGTAAACTGTAATTCTTATATTAAAAATTAGTTGTTTTTCTAGATGAGAAACACTTTACCAATAAAAAAAGAATCTCCATGGATAACTTAGCAATTATCAGAAAGATTGTCTTTAGTTCTTTAGATTTTTCTATGAGATATCTTGAGAGTATAGAAAAAACTTTCCTATGATTCTTTTGAATGTTAAAACATTGAAAATTTAACCTTTTAAAGCCATCCCTTTTCTAAAATTTTATACAATTGTCTTAATTGCTTTTTTGTTCTTACTGTACTATAATGATATAAAAAATTTAGTTATTGATTCACATAAAAATCTCGAATATCATTTGGAAGTTCCTTTTCATTGATTGTATCATCAAACAATTGTCCAACTTTGACTTCAAGTGCATTCGCAAGTTTTGCAATCGTTTCAAATTGTACTCCTCTACAACCACATTCAATATCACTAATAGAAGTAACATCTACATTGATAATCTCTGCTAATTTTTCTTGTGTATATTTCTTTAGAAATCTATAATATTTTACATTTTTACCAAATACCTTTTTAACATATTTTGCGTCAATTTCTACCATGCTATCACCTATTATTTAGGATACCCTTAATTAATCCAATTATGAAGTGCACTATAAGCTAAGTTAACTATGTATCATAAACGTATATCAATTTAAATTGGTCCCTGGATAGTAATGCGTTAATATTTGTTGGTAAGAATATCCTTCATTCGCCATGCCTAAGGCACCATATTGGCTCATCCCAACACCATGCCCCCAACCACGTGTTGTAATGACAAGATTTCCGTTCTCCATGACAATATCGAAATCTGACGATTTTAAACCGAGTAAAGCTCTTAAATCTACCCCCTGATAAATTTGGCTTTGAACTCTCACTTCTTTTACTCTTCCACTTTCATTTCGACTCATCACCTCTACATCGCCATCCTCTAAATTGGTAATTCCAAAGATACTTAACAATTGATCCCTTTCTTTGTATACTTCTCCATGATAGAAAGTTGTTTGGTTATCCCAATGGGAATCAACACTTTGTAAATAAGGAATTTCATAGCCCCATACATTCCTTGCAGCTTCTGTTTTTCCATTACTAGTAGAATGATATACTGCATCTATATAGTTTCCTTGATAGGTTAAAGTTTGCCCATTGGTATTGGCAACCGCTTTTTTTATTTTATTGTAATAAGTTTCATAACTGCTTCCCCACATAGATTGTAACTGAGATGCATCATAATAGACTTGAGTATCTGTGCTATCAGTTAATTTTTTTCCTTCTTGTGTAAGTTTCAATGCATAGGTACGTGCTAATACAGCTTGTGCTTTTAATGCTTCTATTGGAAAAGAAGCAGGCATTTCTGCTGCAACTACACCTACCACATAATCTTCTAAAGAAAGTGTAAAAGGTACCCCATTGCGATAAATGGTAATTGGGTTTAAAATCGATGCTTCTATTGATTCTTCTATCTGTTCATTTTCTATGATTGGCTGTGATTCCTCATTTGGAATGGAAGTAGGCTTCTTTATATCCTCTTTTGTGTTCGCCTGTATCACTTCTTTATCTTCTATCTCTTTGATAGGTGTTATCTCTTCTGTTACTAGTTTTTCTTGCGTTTCTAATGCAGTGTCTTGTATTGGCATATCCACTTGTGTTATTTCTGATACAATAGATGGAGACATATAAGAAATTGAATTTGGGATTGGCTTCATATTTCCACTTTGTAATAGAAAAGAAGCAAGCAAAATCCCACTGGTAAACACCATGACTTTTTTTCCATGAAATGTAATATTATTTTTTTCTACCCAGTCTTGGATTTGTTTTTTTACACCTTTTTCTTTGAATGAGGCAAATAATTCTTTTCCAAATTCATATTGATAAGATACATATACATATAATATTTCTTCTCCATTTTGATTTTTAATTTCAAACGATTCTATCATAGTATCACCAGTATTAATATGACTTTATTTTAAAAAATTATGAAAAAAGAAAGATTATCTTACTTTCAGATTGTTGACAAACTACCTATTTTGAAAAATTTAACTTTTTAATAAATTCAAAGTGGGTAAAAAGGTATAAATAAGAGTAAATATTAGGTGTTTAATCCCTAAATTTGCTCTTTTTTTATACTTTTGTGGGAGAAATATAAAAGGCTGTGACAAAGCCGATTTGAAAAATCGACTTTGTCAACAGCCTTAAAGAAAGATTATCTTACTTTCTCTTTCATAATTGTTGCAATTTCAATTGTTTTCTTATTTGCGATGATTGCATCAATAATTTGATTTTCTATTTGATCTTTCATAATTTTATCAATTTTTCTAGCACCATATTCTGCATAACTAGATAGTGTACACATTTCTTCTATGATAGATGGTTTGATTTGAACGATGATATTTTTTTTCGCATATTTTGCCTTTAATTGTTTCATTTTTGTATGAATAATTTCTGTAATATTTTCTTTTGTAAGCTTATGAAATACAATTATATTATCAATTCTATTTACAAACGCAACACTAAAGTTTTCTTTTAATTTACTTAAAATGGTATCTTGATTTTCTTCATGGAATCCAACATGAATATCTGTAAACCCAATATTAGAAGTCATTAAAATAATCACATGATCAAATCTTACAATTGTTCCACTGGAAGCTTTTATTTTTCCTTCTTCTAAAATTTGAAAAAATAGATTGATGATATTAGGATGTGCTTTTTCAATTTCATCTAGAATTAAAACGGAATAAGGTTTATTGCGAATCTCTTCTAATACGTTTTTGGAATCATCATACCCAACATATCCTGGAGGTGCTCCTACAATTTTACTGATAGAATGCGCTTCCGCATATTCACTCATATCTAACCGAATAACATTTTCAGTCCCTACCATATTTTCTCCAAAGATACTTGACAATTCTGTTTTTCCAACGCCACTAGGTCCCATAAAAAGCATGGAATAACACCCTTGATCATAAAATCCAAGTTTTATTTTTTTGGCTATGTGCATTACTTCTTCTAAGGCATGATCTTGACCTACTATTTTATTTTTTAAATTTTTTTCAAGTACTGAAATTGCTTTTTCATTATTAGACAATAATTCATAAACAGGTATTTTTGTTTTTAAATGAATGACTTGTGCAATATCTTCTTTGGTTACTGCTTTGCGGTTTCTTTGATATAATTTTAATTCCAAATGATTGAGTGCATCTAAATAACGATTTTCCTCTTCTTTTAATGTGGATGCTGCTTCAAAATCATGCGCAATTACAGCATTGTTTTTACGCATAATCAATTCTTCTACCTCTTTTTTTAATTGATTATATTTTTTAATATCTTTGTTTTCTTTTAAACTTACTTTCGCACATACTTCATCTAAAATGTCAATAGAACGATCTGGCTCATTTCGATCGTATATATATTTTCCTGATAAATCAATCATCAAATCAATCATTTCTTCACTGATTTCTACAAAATGATATTTCTCATAAATACTTTTTAATTTCATCAAAATTTTTTTGACACTTTCTTTGTTTGGAATATCCACTATTATTTTTTGAAATCTACGTTCTAAAGCACTATCTTTCTCAATGTATTTTTTATATTCTGCAGTTGTAGTTGCACCAATGCACCTTAGTTTATTGCGTGCAAGCGCTGGTTTAAAAATATTAGAAGCATCGATTGCGCCTTCCGCTCCACCTGCGCCTACTAATGTATGAATTTCATCAATGAATAAAATAATATCATCATTATCCTCTATTTCCTTTAATATTTTATGTATACGTTCTTCAAACTCACCTCGATATTTTGTTCCTGCAACAGCACTGGCCATATCCAAACTAATAATTCGTTTATTTTTTAACTGCATAGGAACTTCTCCACTGACAATTAAACGAGATAATTCTTCTACAATGGCAGTTTTTCCAACACCTGCTTCCCCAATTAAAATGGGATTATTTTTCGTTCTACGTGCAAGTACTTCTAATACTCTTTTAATTTCTTCCTCTCTACCAATGACTGGATCTAATTCTCCGTTTTGCGCTTTGGCGGTTAAGTCAATTCCTAATTCTTCTAATAGTAGTTTTTTTCCTTTTTTTCGTTTTTTAGGAGTACTTACTGGACAAACAAATTCAGAGTATAATTGATCAATATCTATATTCATCCCTAGCAAAATTCGGATTGCTACGCCTTCTCCTTCTTCTAACATACTAGAAAACAGGTGTTCAATGGTAACTTCTCCATTGTTATTTTCTTTGCTATCTATAATCGCATTTTCAATGATTCTTTTTAAAAGGGGTGTTCGTAGGAAATAGTGATTGGATTCACTTCCTGTTCCTATGATTGCTATAATTTCTTCTTTTAGTTTTAGATAATCTAGTCCATATTCTTTTAGTTTGTGGGATACGCTATTATCTCCATTCAAAATTGCAAGTAATAGGTGTTCACTCCCTACATATGGGTGCTTTAATTCATACATTTCTTTTTTTGCTTCTACTAATACTTTTCTTGCTTCTTCTGTAAAATTTCCATACATTCGATACCATCTCCTCTATTTATTCTATGTATATAATGTTAAGATAAGTTAATTTTTAAACAACAATTTATTCATTTTTTTATCTTTTTTAAAATATCATACAAAATAGAAGGATTCTGTCGTTTCTTTTTTATTCTTGGGAATTGGAAAAATTTTTAAAGTCAATAAACGAAAAAATAATAAAAAAAATGTAGTAAAAAATTAACTACATAATATAGGTATAATATTTTAGTACTGCAATCTCTACTTCTTACCTACTTTTGATAGACAATCATTGCGGAAAAACAGAAAACCTGTTCTTCTGAAAAAACACTGACTGCTACTTGATATTTGATATCAATTACTTCTACTTTTTCTTCGCTTAAAAATTCATTGATTGCTGCTTCTAAATCTTTTTCATGACCTTCATCAAATAGTTTTACTTTCATATCATCACCTAGACTGAGTATAAAACTTATATATGGAGAATTTTAGCGATTTTAGATCCTATTAGGTTATAAAATTTTTGATAGAAATATTTGAAATCGTCTGTATCTTTAAATATAAGATAAAAAATACCATTTGTTAGAAGGAAACAAATCATTGCTTTTAAAATAAACCATAAGAAATTACCATTTGGAATAAGATTTACAGTCAGGTAAGCAATAAATGATGTTCCTAAAAAAAGTAAGAAAAATAATATATATTTAATAAAATAGCGTTTGGGTTGTTTTCGAAAGCCATAACGATATACAATACAAGGATCTAACCATGCGACTGTTAAAATACGACTCGTAATTGTTCCTAATACAACACCTGTAATTCCCATAAAATGTACTAAAATAATTGAAACTACAATATTAATTGCAATCATCACAAGCGGTCTATATTTTGCTTTATAAAAAAGTCCATAAGCATTTCGAAATGCTGTTGTAACTGCTTGCATCCCTGTGATATAAAAGTTTAATACCAATAAAAATACAACTGAAAAGGACAATAAATATTCTTTTCCAATCCATAGTTCAATAAATGGATTCAGTAAGGATAATAGACAACTTCCACATAATGCATATAGCCAAAAGTTAAATAAATTTAATTTTTCATAAATATTAGAACTTCTTTTACCATTTGTAGTTACAACTAGATTTCCAATACTTGCAGTAATTGCATTAAAGATTTGTGTCAATACTAAATTTAATGAGTTAATGATTAATAAATAGTTAGAATAAAGGCCTACCACTATCAGTCCAATAAATTTAGAAATAATAATATTATCAGTACCATTTGTAACCACGTTTCCCACACGATAAATGAGTAATGAAGATACATTTTTTGTAATATCTTGAATATCTTCTTTTTTCATTTTGCCTACATTTTTTTTCTTTAGGAAGGGATATAATTGCATTGCTTTATGGGATATATAGATATTTTGTAAAATTACAATTACAATACTAGATAATAGAAACAATATATAATTTTTTGTAAGCAACAAGATGATAATTTGTAATACTGAAAGAATGGTAGAAAAAATAAATACAATCATGGAAGTAATAAATCCTTTTTGGTCGGATTCTATTAAAAATCTTTTATATACAAAGAAATAACTAGATGCTGAATGGATGACGAATAATGCATATATAAATTTTAAATTGGAGATTTCGGGCATATCTTTAATTAGGAAACTTAAAAATGGTGTGAGTAAAAGTCCAAATGTCAATACTATAATTCCTATCATATTGTATACTTTTGCATAAAATTTCATGAAAATATTAATTTTGTTGGTATCATGCTCAGCAAGTGGTTTATATAAGCTATAAGGAATTGCGACACCAATGCCTAGGTCTGCTAAAGAAAGCATAGTAATAATATTAGAAAACAAACCATTTACACCTAAATATTCCGAGCCTAATGTATGGATAAAAACAGTTTTTACAATAAAATTAATTACCACTGTAAGTATTTGTGTGATAAGGGATACTGTTGAATTTCGTATTGAATTCTTTGTTCTTGAAGTTTCCATTTGACCACGCTTTCTATATTACCATTATAGCGAAAAAAAGAATTATTGTAAATTCTTTTCCTGCTCTAGTTCCTCATATAAATCACTATAGGTTTCTAACTTTTTTAAATATAAATCTTGGGCTTGGTTTAAAATACTCAGTTGTTCGTTTGTAACTGTTCCTTTACTCTTTTCTATATTTGTTTGTGTCTCTTTTATAAATGACTCAACTTCGGAAAGGATATGTTCCCCATAATCCTCTATGATTTTATGCTCCATACTACTCCTTTATTTTAAAATGCGGTTAAGCGATCATACCAATAAGTATACATCCCTGGAAAATTAATGACACCTCTTGGATTAATGGAATATTTATAGTTTAATTCATATGTCCAATTGTCATAGTCAAATCCTTTTCCAAATAATCCTGTTGCTACTGTAAGATGAAGATGTGCTCCGTAAGAGCATTGGTCATAACTACCAGAATAATATGCTGAGGTTGAATAACCTCCTGAATAGCCGATTAATGTATTCCGATTGACTGTATCCCCTGATCTTACACTGATTGAAAGTAAATGTGCATATACTGTGGTATATGTTTTTCCATTAATATTATGGTGTACAACAACCATATTTCCACCACATTTATATTGATACATAATGAGTGATACTAATCCATTCGCAACTGCATAAACAGGTGTTCCTTCTGCTACTCCAACATCGATTCCTTCATGCCAATTTCTTCCTGCGAAATCCCTTGGGCCCCATTCACTTGTAATTCTGCCTGTTTCTGTTGGTCTATAAAAGGATGTCCCTGGTGGTAACAATGCACGTCCACAGGTTTTTATATCTTCATTTTCTTTACAACCTTTGTCAATATATACTTGAATAATCTCTTTTTGATAGTCTAGCATATCTTCTAAATCGACTGCAACTGCTTCTATGTTTTTTAATTCTTCGCCTAAGAGTGCAGCTTTGGATTCTAATTCTTTTTGTTGTTCTGCTAAATCTGCTTGTTTTTTCTTAAGTTCTTCTTGTTTTCTTTTGGATTCTTCTATATCTTGATTAAATTGTTCAATGAGTTGTTCATTATAGTTGGTTAATTGTTCTGAAACTGCCATACGGTATATGAAATCGGTAAAGTCTTTGGCACCAAAGGCATATTCCATATAAGCTGATTCTCCATTAGATACTTGCACGAAGTTAATAATATCTTTCATTTCTTGTTCTTTTTTTGCGATACTTTCATTTAATAGTTCAATTTCAGTATTCAAATCCATTAAATCTTTATAAATTTTTTCAATTTGATTTTTGGCACGTGTAATTCCTGCCTGTGCATCTTTTATTTCTTGTTCTGTTTCTGCTTTTTGTTGTTTATTTTGTTCTAATTCTGCTTTTTGTTGCTCTAATTCTTTTAATAAATCGCCTAATGTTTTTGCTTTTACTTTCATATCTGGTATATAAATATATGGAATTAACAATCCCAAAATACAAATAATTTGAACTATTTTTTTCATATCACACCTCGCTACTCTTTTAGTTCTTTTCTTAATTGTTTATAATTTGGACAATATTTGGATACTAGTTTCCAAAAATATTCAGAATGATTGAAATAGACCAAATGAGAAATTTCATGGATAATTACATAGTCAATTGCATCTATTGTATAATGTAACAGTTCTGTATTTAATGTAATGGTTTTGCTTTTTCTGTTACATACTCCCCACCTAGTTTTCATTTGTCGAAATCTTAAACGATAAAATGGGATATCTTCTTCAAATCTTTGGTAACATATTTGATATTGTTCTTCTATTATTTTTTTTATTTGTTGTTGATACCATTTTTTTAATTGCCCTTCACTTTCTGTATAAATTGTACAACCTATGATTTCTACAGAATCTGTTGGTATTATAATTATATCATAACTCTTACCTAAATAGAAAAACTTTGTTTGTTTTTCTTTTTTTTGTTGACATTTTACAATCATTTTTTGAATGGATTTCTCATTTTGTTTAAGAATGTTTAAAATTTGTTTTTTTGTAGTCCAACCATTTGTAGATATTTCTATTTTGTCATTTTTTATCCGAATATAAGTATTTTTATTATTTTTTCGAATAATTTCAACTGGATATTCTATTCCATTTATTTTATAGTTCATATAGGTACCTCTTATACATTATAGCATAATAAAAGAAAACTTTTGCATTGATTTTATAAAATCTGATGGTTTTGATTTGATTCCTAGAAATTAAAAAAATACGAATGAAAATTATACTTCTACTAATTTCTTAAATGTATTTTAGGCTTTATTAGGAAACAATCTATAAAGATAATTTCTTTTTAATAAAGTGTCTTCTATTTTTAGACAATAATAATTTTTTATATAATTGCATTAAAAAATATGTCTTTCAACATACCTTTTAATTCAGTAAATATAAACTTACTACTTGATTTCTGTTCATTTTGGTTTCATAAATCTATTCTTTTATGCAAGTAATAACAATAAGACAATAAATATTGCAATTGCTACAAAAGCTAGTATTAAGTATTTCCATATGTTTTTTAACCATTCTGTATAAGAAATATTAAAGTAACGTAGTCCTGCTACTAAAAGAACACTTGTAGGCACTATTAACATTACAAAACCATGAATCATTTGCGTTAACATACTAATAAAAGTAAAATCTTTATATAATGATGTAATTGGATTATATAATGAATTAATCATAAATGGAAAATCATTATAGAAAATACCTCCAATTGCTGACAATACACCAAATGAGAATACATTGAATCCTTTGGTTAATGTCATAAAGAAATTTGCAATTGTATTAAAAATTGTCGCTCCTGCTGAACTGCTGTTCATCAGTAAGAAAATTATATTTGCAATAATTGCATAAAGTGCAACAGGCACCATTTCTTTTGCACCATCTACAAATGCTTTCCATTTTTCTTTTCCTTTTATATTATAAATCCATGCAATTAACAATGTAACTAAGAAGATTATAATTGCAAATTCATAATTTGTCCAATATCCCATAGGATCCATTTCTCCAATGATGTTTTTGAATAGTGGATATCCTGCAATTTTAAAGTCCATGATTGCACTATGTATATTGTTAAAAAACTCTATATTTAAACCGATTTCCCAATTATACATTCCCACTAAAATAAGGAGCATCATGACGATTGCAATAACAACCATTGGTACTGCACTTTTCTTTTTATCTACATGATTTTGATACAATGGAATTTCTACTTTGCTTTCATTTTTTGTATCATTTTTCTTAGCACAAATATGTACTGTAAAATAAATGAATGCTCCTGTTGCAACTGCTAAAAATAAGAAGCGTGTAAGAATCGTATCATGTATATTTGTCCCAAAGAAATAAGAAAGGTACCCATTTATATTGAATCCATATGTAGAAGCCATATTTCCTACTAAAATTGCCCCTACTGTTGAAAGCATTGCTACTATTTTACTATATCCTAATGAAAGAATCACTGCAACAAAGAATGGAACCATAATAAATAATGGTATTGTAAGCGCAGTCAAAGATGACAATACTGCAAATACTAAAATAGAAATTACTACAAATACATTTTTCTTTTCTTTGTATTTTTTTGCAATTTTGTTTACTACATTTGCGTAAACACCTGTTTGATTGAGTACACCATAAAATCCTCCAATCAATAGCATAACAATGCCGATAAGTACAAATAAAGAAGTAGACCCTGTAAGCAATGGATATCTAATCATATCAATAAATCCTAATGGCTCTGTTGTTCCTTTTGATAATGTACTACTAGAAAATGATCCAACTGGAATTATCCATGTTAAAATTACATATGCAATAAAACATATTCCAATTGCCTTCCATAAATTATTTTTTTTCATCTTATTACCTCCGTAACCATTATAACAAATTCACTTAATAATAAAAACAATTTTTACATTTTTTGTTAAAATTCATACATTTTTCACAAAAATTGACAATTTTCTATTATAATAAAAGTTGGATGTGATTTCTATGAATAAATTTCTATACTCAAATTCAAATAAGAGATACCATACTTTAGATTATTTTTATAAAGAAAAATTTCATTCTAAGGTATTCAAAATCAGTTTAAATGCTGGTTTTACTTGTCCTAATATTGATGGAAAAGTAGGAACAGGTGGCTGTATTTATTGTTCCAATTTAGGAAGTGGAGATTTTGCAGGTAATGAAAAAGACGATCTTGTAAAACAATTTCATTCTATTAAAAATATGATGGAAAAGAAATGGCCTAATGGAAAATATATTGGATACTTTCAAGCCCATACCAATACATATGCTCCACTTTCTGTTTTGAAAGAAAAATATGAAACAATTTTAGCTTTAGAGAATGTAATTGGTCTTTCTATTGCAACAAGACCAGATGCGATTACAGAAGAATGCATGAACTATTTGGAGGAATTATCAAAAAAGACTTATTTAGTGATAGAGTTAGGGTTACAAACTATACATGAAAAAACTTCAAAATTTATAAATAGATGTCATACATTGGAGTGCTTTGAAAATTGCGTAAAAGAATTATGCAAACGAAAAATCAATGTAGTTGTTCATATCATAAATGGACTTCCTTATGAAACAAAAGAGATGATGTTAGAAACAACAAAATATTTAAATCAATTTGATATTCAGGGCATTAAAATACATATGCTCCATGTTTTGAAAAATACAAGGTTAGGTCTGCTTTACCAACAAGAGCCATTTCCAATACTTTCTAGGGAAGAATATGTAGATATTGTATGTGACCAGTTAGAGAGATTACGGCCCGAAATTGTAGTTCATAGAGTTACTGGAGATCCTGATGCTTCTTTATTAATTACGCCTGATTGGTTATTTAAAAAATTTTGTGTATTAAATGAAATTGATAAAGAGTTGGTTAAAAGAAATACTTATCAAGGAATTTATACAAAAAAAAAGACTAATGTTGTTTCTTGAGGAAAGTTTTTACTAAGCCTTTTTTTTTTGATTGCTCTATTATTGGTACTTCTACTACTCCATATTTTTGATAGATTTCTTCCATAGAAAGATACCCTCTTCCTCTTAATTTCTCAACTGTTTTTTCTCCTAAAATTGAAAAATGATAGTTGGCGCAAAGTATTCGACAAATTGCATCTTCTTTTTTTCTAATTTCGTACGTATAAACGTTTTCACTGTCTACCATTTCATATGCATAATCTAAAAATATTTGTTGGTTTTCCATATCAAACAAAAACATCACCTAATTTAATATATGAAATAAAAAAAGATTGGAATACAATCTTTAACGTTTTTATTTAACTTTATAAAATTTTATTGTGATTTATTCTTTTCAATCTATCTTTATTACATCAAGAATAACCTATTTAAAAATAATCTTAGAAACCGAAATTTCCCCAATTATAGATATTATTTCTCAAATCAATAGCTCCACTAACATAAGCATAACATGATATATCTTTAAATTTCGTTCCTTCCATTATCCTTATTGGAGTTGTACTATCATTTGTTGTTCCATCCCCTAATTGACCTTGATTATTTTTTCCCCAGCCCCAGAGATTTCCATCCACATCAATTGCCATGACATGATATGATCCTGTTGATACACTTTTAAATTTCGTTCCTTCCATTATCCTTATCGGAGTCGTACTATTATTTGTTGTCCCATCGCCTAATTGACCAGAACTATTACTTCCCCAGCCCCAGAGGTTTCCATCCACATCAATTGCCATAGTGGTCTGATAACCTCTTGCTGAGACACTCTTAAACTTGGTTCCTTCCATTATCCTTATCGGAGTCGTACTATTATTTGTTGTCCCATCGCCTAATTGACCAGAACTATTACTTCCCCAGCCCCAGAGGTTTCCATCCACATCAATTGCCATAATATAACTATCCGTTGAAGAAACACTCTTAAACTTGGTTCCTTCTATTATTCTTGTTGGAGTTGCTGCTGATATTAGGCCGCTAAAACCTCTTCCCCAGGCCCACAAGTTTCCTTCACTATCGATTGCCGCAGTAAAATAATCTGCTGCCGATACACTCTTAAACTTGATTTCTTCCATTATCCTTATCGGCATTGTACTATTATTGCTTGTTCCATCTCCTAATTGAGAATACTCATTATCGCCCCAAGCCCAAAGAGTTCCTTCACTATCGATTGCCATGGTATAATACGCACCAGACGACACACTTACAAACTTGGTTTCTTTCATTATTTGTACTGGAGAAGTTTTACTCGTCATTGTTCCATCACCCAATTGACCAAATTTATTGCTTCCCAAGCCCCATAAATTTCCCTCATCATCGATTGTCATTACATG
>CAOJDP010000006.1 GCA_948433085.1 uncultured Caryophanales bacterium | reverse complement strand
AAGGTAAAAAATTTAAAACAGTTGATGTAGGAGAAACAGATTATGTAATGGCGATAGATGAAGAAGGAAACCTCTGGGGTTGGGGAGTTAATGACTATGGTCAATTAGGAGATGGAACAACAGAAGATAAAGCAAATCCAGTCCTAATTCGAGAAGGAACGAAATTTAAAACCGTATCCGCAGGATTCGATCGTACTATGGCGATAGATGAAGATGGAAACCTATGGAGCTGGGGAGACAATGGGGATGGTCGATTAGGCGATGGAACAACAGAAGATAAATTAGTTCCAGTACAGATTAAAGAAGGAACTCAATTTAAAACAATATCAGTAGGGAACAGTAATACGATAGCCATAGATGAAGACGGAAATCTATGGATGTGGGGAAATAATAAAATTGGTCAATTAGGCGATGGAACAACGGAAAATAAATCAGTTCCAGTAAAAATTATAGAAGGAACGAAATTTAAAAGTGCTTCGGCAGATGAATATGAAGAATATAGTGGATTAACATCAGCGATTGATATAGATGGAAATCTATGGATGTGGGGGTTTGATCATGACATTAGAATAAAACCAACTATCATGGTGTCATTACAAAAATAGAAATACATTAAAAATCTTATAAAAAATAAGGTTTTTTTTAAATTTAAAGCTTAACAAATAAAAAATAATGGGTAGTTAGTATTCGGTATCAATTATAAGTATATCTTAGGACATAAATTTTGAATAGAATCAGTAGTAGAAATTGTAACAGAATCAAAATATCCATAATATAAATGCACTTTCAATTTACAAAACAAAATTAAGGTATAATTAATTTAGTAATTTATTTACCAATAGAGACGATTTGAAAGGCAAACAAATAAAAAGGATAATAAAAAACAGTCAAAACTGACTGCTGTTTTAGAATATTATCGGTAATATGGTCCATAATATGGATACGGATAAAAATTATTATAATAAGGTCTAGGATAAAAAGCAGGTGCAAGTAAACCACCTGTAATCCCTCCTAAAATGAATGGTCCTAAAAAACCACCACCAATAAAACGTTCATCATTGCTAGCTATTTGTGGTTGTGTAGGCATAGTAGTAGGTTGAAAATTAGAATAGGAATTACTAGTCACTTGTGGAAAACTAGATACATTTCCATAATTAGAATACATAGTATTCCTCCTTTCATAATATAGTATGAAATACAATAGAAAAGAGTGAAAAAATGGATGAAAAATTACAAAAATTAAGCAAGACAATCGTTGAGCATTCCTTAAAAATTAAAGAAAATGATAGAGTGCTAATTACTAGTCAAACAAATCAAATGAATCCCTTGATTAAATCTTTAATTTATGAAATTACAAAACATAAAGGAATTCCCTTTGTAAGAATTGTAGACCCAGAAATTCATGCTCTATTACAAGCGAAAACTACGGGAAAAAGAATAGAAGAATTGAAAAAAAGACGTGAATTTGATGTGGAAAATATAGATTGTTTTATCAATATTCATTATACAACCACTGATTTTGAAAATAGTAAAATAAATCCTGAAATTAGGAAAAAGTTAAAAGAAGCTACCAAAGAAAGTGACTACGTTCGAATCAACCAAAGAAGATGGGTATTATTGAATTATCCATCTAGATTAGATGCCTATAAAGCAGGAAAAACAACGGAAGATTTTTTCAATTATGCAATCGAAGTGATGAATTTGGATTATACAAAAATGCATGAAGCCATTAAGCCCTTAGAAGAATTAATGAGAAAAACAGATGTGGTAAGAATTTTAGGACCTAATACAGATATTACATTTTCTATAAAAGATATGAACGTTGTTTCTTGCTGCGGAGAGAATAATATCCCAGACGGTGAAATTTTTACTGCACCAATTAAAAATAGTGTGAATGGAATCATTACATATAATACGCCAAGTCCATACCACGGAGAAACATTTAAAAATGTGTCACTAAAATTTAAAGATGGAAAAATTATAGAAGTTACCAGTGATGGCAACCAAGAAAAATTGGAAGAAATTTTTAATACCGATGAGGGAGCAAGATATATAGGTGAATTTGCCTTGGGATTAAATCCAAAAATATTGGAACCAATGGGGGATATACTATTTGATGAAAAAATAATTGGAAGTATTCACTTTACACCAGGGCAAGCCTATGATGACGCATTCAATGGAAACCAATCTGCAATCCACTGGGATATGGTATTGATTCAAAGAAAAGAGTATGGTGGAGGAGAAATTTATTTTGATCATAAATTAATTCGAAAAGATGGCCTTTTTGTATTACCAGAATTAATTCATTTAAATTATGACTTAAAATAGCAAATTCCCGCTATTTTTTTCATATACTTGAATAGGTGAGTTCATGAAAAAATTATTTGAAGGAATTGGAATCGTCGCACTTGTATGTATTAGCTTTGTATATACAGAGCAAACCGTTAATGTTGTTAAAGAATATGACGAGATTATGATATCCATAAAAAAAGAAAATGACAATTACAAAGTAGAGGCTAAAGATGCTATTATTCAGGAAGATACTATTATACCAGGGATTAATGGCAAAGAAGTAAATATCAATGATAGCTATAGTAAAATGAAACGTTATGGAAAATATAATAGTAATCTTTTATCCTATCAAGAAGTATCTCCTAATATTTCATTGAAAAATCAATTTGATAAATATATTATAAGTGGAAATGTAGAGAAAAATATGATTAGTTTTATTTTTCTAGTAGAAGAAAATGATACGATAGATTCAATCTTACATACACTAAATAGTAAAAAAATTAAAGGCAATTTTTTCGTAGATGGCAAATGGTTAGAAAAAAATAACAATGAATTAGTGAATCTCATTAAGCAAGGACACACAGTAGGAAATCTAAGCTACAATCGCGACTATAGTCATAGCTCTTTTGCTTGGTTAGATACGTTTATTAAGAAAGTAGGTAAACAAGAAATTGGCTATTGTTACAATGAGGTGGCGGATGTAACAAGTTTACAACTATGTTCGCTTTCTAAAAATTACACAATAAGACCTAATATTATTGTTAAAAATTATCCACTGAAAGAAACGAAAGAGCAAGTAACACCAGGAAGTATTATTTCATTCCCAATTAATTCTATAGTAGAAAAAGAACTTTCAACAATTATTACCTATATACAAAGCAAAGGGTATGTAATTGAAACTCTCCAAAACCATTTGAATGAATCATTTAACCACTAAATTAATCCAAACAATTCTTGAACGTGTTCCTTTGATTAAGAAAATCATGAGACACACGTACTAGGTAATGTTGATTAATTTTTTTATAAATGAAAGGATAATTTATAAAGAACAAAAATGCCCAGTTTTATTTAAACAACAGTAATAATTGAGACAATATTAGAATGTGTGAATCCGTTGTAAAAATATATTGTCATTCCCTACAAAATAACAAAATTTTAATAAATATACTATAAAAAATTTGTCAAAATAGAGTTGTTTATAACATGTGAATATGCTAGAATTATCCTAAAGAGAGGAGTTATGTTATGCAATGAAAGTTATTGAACATTGGAATTGTGCTGCTATTTTTTTGTGGCCAGATGGCTCCCGATTGTAAAGTAACAGTAGGCAATGAACAAGCGAATGTAACATTTGATCAATTGAGAAATGTAACAGGATATGAAATCAAACGTAATGGGGAAGTGATTATGTTTACAACTTCAAATGCGTTTACAGATGTGATTGGTGCGATGAATAATCGTGCAATTACATATGAGATAACAGATGCTCACAAACTATTAAATACGACGAATACAGTTTTTAGAGGAAGTAAAAATAGCAAATGATGGTATTCTTGATAAATCTAACTTTACAATCGAAGGTAATGTTGGCGATATGATTGATTATGAAAATCCTGAAAAGGATGCCTATGTAATTCCTCATTTCAATCGAAGCATGGCTTTATCAGGTATCAAATACACAACAGCTGTTACCAATGATGTTTTAGACACCAATACCATTCAAGAGTATGAAGTATATATCAATAAGGATAATGAAAATTGGATTTTAGCGAAGAAAGGTCCTTTTCATTTAAGTTCTTCAACCGATACAGAAACTGTGTATTTTGATAAAGAAGGAACGATAGGAGGAAATCCAGCATTTAATATAGTTTTAATTGCAGATGCGATAGATGCACCTAAGCGATATAATGGCGAAGTGCCATTCTTTGTAGAATTGGATAGAATGGAGAACATTTAACAAGTACTTCATTGCAAACAAAAAGCGTATTACCTAAGACGTTACCCAACTTAAAGTTAAAAATAGAGAGGAGAGATTAGAATATGAAAAAATGGTTTATTTTACCTATACTTTTTTGCTTCTTTTTTACAGTTTCTAAAGTAAATGCGAGTGCAATCATGGAAACGAAACAAATATCTAATGGAACGATTGATGCAACATTTACATTTACAGAAAGCTATGTTGGTGAAATACAAGCTACAATGCAAATAGAAGGGAATGTAGATTTAGAGACTATAGTATGGAATTCCAATATTTCAAATTATACGAAACGATATACTTACGCAAATAATAAACTCACAATTTATATTGCAACAGGAGATACATCTAAAAATTTATTAGATAAAAATCGAGTTTTGAAGTTTGGAATATTGAAGTTGAAAAATACAACCAAACAAAAACAGAACTATAGTTTGAAGTTATCTTCAGTTACAATTGTAGATGCAAATTATGAATCAAATAGTATAGGAGCTAGTACTGCAAAAAATCAATATACAATTTTAGAAAATGATTATAAATCACCTGAAGAAATACCACTTCCACCAACGGATGATGAAGATTTACCAGAAAATCGTCCAGATGGGTCAGGAAATCAAAATGAATTGAATGAAAATGATGAATCTTTTGATGATGAAAATAAAGATGATGATTCAACAAGTAGTAAAGATGTAATTGAGGACTGGAACGATGATGAAAAGAGTATGGTAGACAGTAAAAATAAAGAGGAAGAACAAAAAATAAATGAGACAAAGAAACCAGATTATTTTTTAATTGGACTTGGAGTTGTAACCTTATTTTGTTTCATTTTACTTGTAATTTATATTGGTAAATCTAATCAATATTAACGTATGAATATATTAAAATTTAGAACAAATATAGAGGGTTAGAAATAGACCCTTTAAAATGACTGCTTATATTATTAAATTTTCATGAAATCTGTATAAGAGAACGATATGGCTTATGGAAAAGATCTATTTTGAAATTATGTATTCATAATTTCAAATACAAGGAATCATATTTAAGCTATTTTGGTATTGACTTATAAAGGAAAACATAATATAATTGTAAATGCGTATTTAACTTAAGCAGCTCTATTTGAATTAGATAACGTGTTTATTACCAATTTGGGATTATTATGTAACTCTAGCTGCAGAGCGAAAATATTCAAATAAACACCCTATTTATTTGTAAATAGTCTCTTGTGTTGACGCAGAAGGAGGAATAAAGTATGTCAAGATATACTGGGTCTACTTATAGGAAATCACGTCGTTTAGGATTTTCTGTATTAGAAAACGGTAAAGAATTAGCTCGTCGTCCATATGCACCAGGAATGCATGGTAATGCGAGAGCAAAAAAATTATCAGATTATGGAACACAATTACAAGAAAAACAAAAAGTCAGATTCATGTATGGAATCAATGAAAGACAGTTTAGAAAAACATTTGAAGAAGCTGGAAAATTAAAAGGTGTTCATGGTGAAGATTTCTTAAAATTATTAGAGAGCAGACTGGATAACTTAGTTTATCGTATAGGGTTTGCTACTACTAGAAAAGGTGCTAGACAATTGGTAAGTCATGGACACATTACTGTAAATGGAAAAAAAGTAAATATTCCATCTTATCGATGCAAACCAGGAGATGCGATTGGTGTAAAAGAACAAGCGAAGCAACATCCTGTAATTAAGCAATCTTTAGAGGTGATTCATAATCGTGTAGAATTTATTACTTATGATGAAAGCAAAATGACAGGAACTTATGTAAGATATCCTGAAAGAAGCGAACTAAATGCAGACATTAATGAATCATTAATTGTTGAATTCTATAACAGATAAAATTTATAAAGAGGATTGTAGTCTGTAATTTGCAGGAGACAATCCTTTTTTTATGGTCCATATTTAACGAACTTATACACTTTTTAGAAAGTAAAAACTGCATGATCCTTTAAAAATAAAGCGATCATGTAGTTTTTAATTGTTCAAAAAATGCGTATATTCTTTAATATTTTATACAAAGACTTTTTTGAAATTATTTTGATAAATAACTTCATAATTTGTTTTAAATCCAAATTTGTTATTTAAATCATCGTTAAATCTTTTATAATATAATTTGGAAGATGGAAATCTTGTTTTTTAATTTCATAGTTTTTAGAATATCAATTATCTTGGATACAGTATATATTTTTAGTATCTGTATATGATGAAAACAAGAAAATATATTACAAATAGCGTTCATCGTCTTATCTCTAATATGGAATAGGGGTATAGATTTAAAATCTGTTTTTATAATTCGAATACTTTTCTTTATCTTCCAATGTCTATAATTGATTTTCAAAATTTCTTTAACTGAATCTTCAAAATTAGCCAAACAAAATAATCCAATTTTTTCCTCTTTATCAATGACATCTCGGTTGATGTGGTAATAAATTTATTCAGCTACTTCGCTATATTTGTTGCATTAACTATTTGAATGAATTGTTTAGAAAAATTTTGCTTTCCCTAGGTTTTCAAAACTATTCTCTATTAGTTTTTTAGCCTTCTTAATTCAATAATTTTATTATTAATTTATAACTATTTTTTCTTTCAATTTATTACTAACTATACTTTTTTCTTTCTTTTTCAAATTTTGTCCTGAAAAGAGTCATATTTTGATTGACTTTTCATATATTTTTTAGTACAATCTTAATTGGTACATTTTATATATCCCAAAGAAATAAGTATTGGGAACACTTATTTCAAAATATAATATATTAGGAAAGGGAAATATTTATGAAAGACACATATATGCAAAAAAAAGAAGGCATAGTACGCAATTGGTATGTAATCAATGCAGAAGGTCAAAATCTTGGTCGTGTAGCAACTAAAGTTGCACATATCTTAAGAGGAAAACATAAACCAACATTTACACCTCATGTAGATTGTGGAGATTATGTAATTGTTGTAAATGCTTCTAAAGTTAATTTAACAGGAAACAAGTTAAATGACAAAATTTATTATAACCATAGTGGTTATACAGGTGGACTTAGAGAAAGAACTGCACGTGAGATGAAAGAAAATTATCCAGTAGAGATGATTGAAAGAGCTGTAAAAGGTATGCTTCCAAAAGGAAGATTAGGACGTCAAATGTATAAAAAATTATTTGTATATGCGGATGCAGAACATCCACATACTGCTCAACAACCTGTTGAGTATAAGAGATAGGAGGTTTATAAATGGCAAAAGTTTATATTGGAACGGGTAGAAGAAAATCATCTGTTGCACAAGTAAAAATGACTCCAGGAAAAGGTAAAATCACAGTAAATGGTAGAGATGTTAGAAATTTCTTTCCATACGAAACTAATGTTATGGATCTGATGCAACCTCTTACAATTACAAATAATGAAGAAACATTTGATATTGATATTAAAGTATCAGGTGGTGGATTTACTGGGCAAACGGGAGCAATTCGTTTAGGTATTACAAGAGCATTGTTAGAATATGATGCACCAAATGCTGATAGTGAAGGAAATTATAGAAGTATACTTAAAAAAGCTGGTTTTATTACAAGAGATTCTAGAAGTAAAGAACGTAAGAAACCAGGCTTAAAAGCTGCTCGTCGTGCTCCACAATTCTCTAAAAGATAGGCTTTATAAACAATTTAAACCTCAGAAACTTAATGTTTCGGGGTTTTCTTTTGTCAAACTGTTTAAAATATACTTTTACTTTGCATTCTTCTACTATTTTCTGTATAATAAAATTGGTGAAGAATATGCGATTAAGTAATGAATGGAATTGTTACAAAATAATAGATGCTGGGAATGGTGAGAAGTTAGAAAGTTGGAATGGTATCATATTAAGAAGACCAGATCCTCAAGCGATTTGGCCAATTGCTGACAACCCCTTATGGAATCAACTAGATGGATTTTATCATCGTAGTTCTAAAGGCGGAGGGGAGTGGGAGTTTAGAAAAAAGCTTCCTGAATATTGGACCGTAGATTATAAGGAGCTAACATTTAAGGTTTCTCCTACAAATTTTAAACATACAGGATTGTTTCCAGAACAGGCTATCAATTGGGATTATATGATTTATAAAATTAGAAACAGTAATCGCCCAATTAAAGTACTCAATCTATTTGCTTATACAGGAGGAGCAACGATGGCTTGTGCAAGTGCGGGTGCTGTAGAGGTTGTGCATGTAGATGCTTCTAAGGGAATGGTAGAGTGGGCAAAAGAAAATATGAAATTATCCCATTTAGAAGATAAAAAAATTCGCTTTATTGTAGATGATTGTTTAAAATTTGTAGAAAGAGAAGTAAGAAGAGGGAATAAATACGATGTAATTATTATGGATCCACCTTCTTATGGAAGAGGTCCCAATGGTGAGGTTTGGAAATTTGAACATGGTATTTTTGAACTGATTCAATTGTGTATGAAAGTATTAAGTGACCAGCCTCTGTTTTTCTTGATTAATTCTTATACAACAGGTATTTCTTCTACTGTTTTGGAGAATATTTTAAAAACTACAATGTTAAAAAAATTTTCCAATGGGCAAGTAGAAGCAGGTGAAATTGGACTTCCAATCGAAACCAACGCATTAATACTTCCTTGTGGTATTTATGGTAGATGGGAAGAAACTTTTCATTAAGAGTTTCTTCGAAAAGAAATTTTTAATAATTTCTTTATAAATGTTTAAGTGTCGTTAAAAGCTTTATTTAGATAAGCTAACGACATTTTATTTTTTGCAAACAACAGGAGTACAATTTACAATTTGATTACAAACAGTTAATTATATATAGTAAGTATTAAATTTTATGAATTGGTAAGAAGATGCAACATAGATTTGCTTATGGTTGGGTTATATGAAAAATAAAGACTTTTTCAAAAATGAATGAAGTTGAAGAGAAATCTATACGCAATAAGAAAAATGATAGGTTATAGATTTAAAATATTTCAAAAAGGATTTTTTAAATGAATTCTACTATATAAAAAAAGATAAATTTTCAATCTATCTTTTTCACAGGTTTACATTACATAAATTTTCTTTTCCACAATATTACTCCAGAGATTCCTACCGCAATAGTTCCTCCAATTGTGAAAATTATCCAAGCTTTACTATTACTGTCTTCTTCAGTATCAATTTCCTGCATGGTTTTAGAAGCTACTTTAGCGTCGTCTGCTAAATATTCTGTAACAGCTGAGTTAAACTTTCCTCCAGTTATAAATTTTTTAAAATTTTGACTATATATGGCCAATCCTCCATTTGAGGTACTTTTAAAATCTCCATTTGTTATTTCAATTTTAATTTTGTTTAAATCATCTTGGCTATTATTATGTGGATTCCATTCATATAGGGCGTATTGTCCACTTATATTGCCACCTCGTATAGATATATTGATTGGTTTTTTTGTGGTATGTTGTGCAATAGCAATACCGACTCCATTGGTAGTATAACTATTTTGGTTTTCACTTTTTGTAAAGGTAGGAGCAATTCCTTCAATCGTTCCATCATTTACGATTAAATTTCCAGAACGAATTTCAATGCCACTTCCCCCTTTTATAATTCCTCCATTTATAATAATTTCTCCAATTTGTGGTTGATAAATTCCAACACTATCTGTTGGATTCAACCCTTTAATAGCTCCCCCATTAATCGTTACTTTTGTATTATTTTTTTTTTCATTTCCTACAATTCCATAGTAGTATCCTTCAATAATTCCTCCATTTACAATCAGTTCTGCAACATCATTACCTGAGGATTGTTCTTTTAAAAGTTGAATAGCTGCCCAAACATTTTTATTATCTTTTCCTGTTGTAATGATTCCTTTTCCAGTAGAATCATTTACTGTAAGTTGTGATCCCTTTTCAACAACAATGAATCCTCCATTTACTTTCATCTCTGCAGTAGGACTAATTGTATGCCCATTTAAATCAAGGACAGTATCTTTCGTTATTCCCATTGAATATTGAATTGCGATATTATTTGTAAGTTTGCATATTGCTTCGTTATGCAAACAATTTTCTAATTCTATTTCACTTGCTACTTGAGTAATTCCATTGCCACTTGCAGATATGGATAATGGTAAAATCAAGCTTGTTAGAAAAAGAATAAAATATACTGTTTTTTTCATAAATTATCTACCTCAGTTCCATATTATGTAAAAAAATAAATAATATGTCTTTTCAGTCATGTGTTTTTGTTTGCTGTCTGTTTTAGTTAAAACATTGTCAAGTGTTTTAAATGTTAATAAAATATTTCTTGTGTTAGTTAGGCTTTCTTTTCTAGATACCAATATTGATTAAATAATTTTATTTCTATCTGTATATTATTTCTAGATATTGCTGTACAAATAATGATTATTAATAAATTAGTTATTTTGTAAAGATTAAAAACTGTTGTCTATTTACTATATGACTTCTTCTTAATTGTATATGATATATTGAGAGGAGGAACTATGTATGAATTTATATGATAAGGCATTAAAGAAAATAGAGAATGATGCATGCTGTAAACCACAATGTATTAGTATAATTGGTCCAACAGGACCAACAGGACCAACGGGACCTAGTAATGGTCCAACGGGGCCAACAGGAGCAACAGGTCCAACAGGGGCAACAGGGACAACAGGACCAACAGGAAGCACTGCAAATTCAACATCATGTTTTTGTGTAGACCAAATGCGTAATGTAATTCAACAAATTATTGATCTTTATCCTAATGATACTTTAACAATAGCAATGGAGAGTGGAAATAATGTAAGTGGTAGGCCAGGTGCACTATTGCCAGCACCAGATAATAATCCGAATTCTGGACTATTTCAATTGGTTAATAATCAAGGAGTACCAGAAGAAGCAGTTTCTATATGCAGAATTGCATCAATTACCATCACAAGTAGTACATATAATGATGCAATCACTTATTTACTAGCACCTACTCCATTGCCAATAGGTTGTGATGCAAACTGTGAAGCAGCACTCCGCGCATATTTGCCAGTCGGAACTGCAAGTGTTGATATTAACGCAGGCGGACAAACCGTTGCACAGGGAACAATTTTGCGGAGTGAATATGGAATGGTAGTTGTAGTTGGACCTAATAATAGCAATCCTGCTTTTGTATCCTTATGTAAAGCAGAAATAGTAAACATATAGTTATTATTTATGAACTTTTAAAACCATTCATGAGCAATTTAAATTTTACATATAATCAAATAGGTGAATGATATGCTAAAATATAAAATTGGAATACTATTTGTTTTTATGATGGGAATTTTTAGTTTTTATTTTGTCTCAGCGCAAGATAATGAAATGCCATTACTTGGAAAAATAGTGTATATAGATCCTGGTCATGGTGGAACAGGTTATACCAAATAAGATTATATATGACTTAATGCTAAGTAATACTTAATAATTATGCTATATATATTTAAAATCAATATTTTAAAAACATAAACATAGTGAACTGGCAAACAGTTCTTTTTTTATGATAATACATAGCCATTTTATTCATGTAGAATGGCTAAATATAAAAGAAAGGAGGGAAAAATTGTCTAATTGTAACGTTATAGCAATAGCAAATCAGAAAGGAGGTGTTGGAAAAACCACTACAACTTTTAATTTAGGAGTAGCGTTATCTAAATTAGGAAAAAAAGTTTTATTAATTGATTGTGATCCTCATAGAAATATTTATTATATACTTAAATTACATTGAGGGTATATATACCAAAACCGTGTACGAAGGAGGTGAGAATTAGTTGGCTAAAGTAAAGGATTTAAACAGAATTACAGCACTTTATGAAAGATTATCAAGAGATGATGAACTTCAAGGAGAGTCAAACAGTATTTCTAATCAAAAGAACTTTTTAGAAGATTATGCAAGAAAAAATGGCTTTGTAAATATAAAGCATTACACAGATGACGGATATACTGGAAGAAATTTTAAAAGACCAGGATTTCAAGAAATGCTTGATGATATTGAAAATAACAAAATAGGAACTGTTATTGTAAAAGATATGAGTCGTTTAGGTAGAAATTATTTACAAGTAGGCTTTTATACTGATATGTTATTTCCAAAAAAAGATGTTCATTTTATTGCAATTAACAACAATGTAGATAGTGAGAGCGAAAATCCTTCTCAAAATGATTTTGCTCCATTTTTAAATATAATGAACGAGTGGTATTCCAAAGATACAAGTAATAAAATCAAATCTATATTTTCTTCAAGAATGCAAGAGGGAAAGAGATGTAGTGGCTCAATTCCTTATGGATATTATAGAAAATTAGGAGATAAACAAACATTATATGTTGATCCGATTGCTTCAAAAGTTATTGTGCGTATATTTGAAATGACAGCAAACGGAATGAATGCGTATGAAATAGCAGATATATTAACAGAAGAAAAAGTGCTAACTCCTGCAGCGTTTGCTATGAAATATCATCCAGAACAAATAAGCTATATAGTACCAGAGGGATATTGTAAATGGAAAGCTAGTGCAGTGGTAGTTATTTTAAATAGGCAAGAATATTTAGGACATACAATTTTAAGAAAAACTATTAGTACGAATTTCAAACTTAATAAAAGAAGAAAAGCAACTAAAGAAGAACAATATTTTTTCCCTAATACACACGAGCCTATAATATCACAAGAATTATGGGATAAGGCTCAAAGAAATAGAAGATTTGCACCTCAAACAAGAGATAATGCAGAGATTAGAGAAAAAGCAACATTTCGAGGATTACTTTATTGTTCGGATTGTAATAAAAAACTAATATATAAATATCAGCCCAATAAAGATATATCAACTCTTGGCTATTCCTGTACTGATTATAGAGGAAAAAGAGGAACTTGTACGGCACACTATATCAATAATAATGATTTAAAGGAAATATTACTAGAATATTTAAGGGCTATATCTAAACGAATAATTGAAGATGAAGAATCCTTTATTGAAGAACTAAAATTAAAATGGAATAATAATCAAAATAAAAAGCCTATACAAGATAAAACAGATTTAAGAGTTTTACAACGAAGATTTGAAGAACTAGACAAACTTATTTCTAGTTTGTATGAAAATTATATCAATCAATTACTTCCAGAAAGGCAATATATTTCATTGATGAAAAAGTATGATGAAGAACAAAAAGAAGTTGAAACAAAAATAAAAACTTTAACAGATAATATTAAAAGTGAAAAACAACCTCAAAAAGTTAATGTTAAGAAATTTGTTGAACTAATAAAAAAATATAAAAATCCAACTGAAATAACTCAAGAATTAGTAAGAGAACTTATAGATAAGATTATTGTTTATCAAGCAAAAGGAAAAAAGCTTAATCGTACCCAACAAGTAGATATTTATTTTAATTTTATAGGAAAATATGAACTAGAATATACAAATGAAGAATTGCAAGAAATTCAAAGTAAAAATGAACAAGCTAAAAAAGAAAAAGAGGAATGTGAAAAACAAAGGGAAAAGGAATATCAAAAAGCATACCGACAAAAGAAAAAAGAAGAAGAACTTGCTAAAAATAATGGGCATTTATTTCCAGAAAAAGTTTGTGATGTATGTAATAAGCCATTTTATCCCCAATATGCTAGGCAAAAGTCTTGTAGCGAAGAATGTAAAAAAATTTCTCTAAAAAATACAAGAATGAAATATTATAATGAACACAGAAAAGCAAAAGCACCAGAAGAAAGAAAATGTATAATTTGTGGTAAAACATTTATGCCAGTTAATGCTCAAGAACTATTATGTTCAAAGGAATGTAAAAGAGAAAACAGAAATTTAAAGAAAAAGGAATATTACTATCGAGATAAAGAAAAAATGAAACAACAATGACAACTTCCTAATGCACATTTGAAAAAGCCTATAATATAAAGTAAAATCAAAATTGAAAGGTGGTAATAATTATGGAATTAAAAAATGAATATATTGATGAAAGAACAGGAATAACCTATACAAAACAAGGAGATTATTATTTTCCTAATCTAACAATACAAAAAGATACAAACTTTACTATTGGAAGATATGGAAAAGCACATTTAAGACATATAAAACAATATAATAAACCTTTATATACAGACTTACTACTAGACGGAAGATTAAATAAGTATTTACACTCAATAGATGAAAAATGTAATTCTCTTTTAGAAAGTATAATAACAAAACTAGCTAAACAAGAAAATGTTACAGAAGAATTAAAAGCTAATCATCAATTAGAATGGGTGGCTAGAATGAATAATATTAAGAATAGAGCTGAAGAAATAGTTTATAACGAGTATGTATATAACTAAAAAGAAAAATTGAATATAAATGAAATATATAGCCTTATATCTAATGTAAAAATTGATATAGGCTTTATTTTTTTACTAACTGAAAAGCAATATACTTTTCTTCAGCTAGTAAAAGGAAAGGAGAAAACTTGCAAATGAAAGAATTAGAAACAATAGATGCAGAAACATTATTATATAACCCACTAAAAGAAACAGAGTTTATAGTAGATGAGATAATACCTATTGGATTTCATTTATTTTGTGGAGCGTCTAAAATTGGGAAAAGTTGGCTAATGCTTAAAATATGCTTACAAGTTTCAAAGGGCGAGCCTATATGGGAATTGAAAACAAAAGAAAGTGATGTTTTATATTTATGTTTAGAAGATACACTGGCAAGAATACAAAACAGACTATTTAAAATAACAAATGAAGCAAATAATAAACTACATTTTGCTATATCTACAAATAAAATATCAAATGGCTTAATAGAACAATTAGAATGCTATATAAAGAAATACCCTCAAACAAGACTAATAGTAATTGATACATTGCAAAAGGTACGAAATACAAATAATGATATTTCTTATGCTAGTGATTATGGAGATATATCAATACTGAAAGATTTTGCAGACAAAAATAAAATAGCAATAATAGCAGTACACCATATAAGGAAACAGGGCGACAATGATGTTTTCAATAGAGTTTCTGGAACAAATGGAATAATGGGAAGTAGTGATACAACATTTATACTAGAAAAGAAATCAAGAACAGAGAGTACAGCAACCTTATATATAACTGGTAGAGATGTTGAATATCAAGAGTTTGTTTTAAGATTTAATAATTGTGATTGGGAACTTATAAATAGAGCAAATCAAAAAGAATTAGAAATAAGAGAAACACCGACAGTTATATTAAACATTATTGACTTTATGCAAGACAAAAGAGAATGGAAAGGTAGTGCAACCGAATTACTAAAAGAACTAGAAGAAAAAGAAATTGCACCTACAGTTATTACAAAAATATTGAATGAATACCATTATACCAAACTGAAAGAAAGTAAGATAACTTATGACATTGTTAGAAGTAGAAACAGCAGACAAATTATTTTAAGAAATGATGACAACAGTGACAAGAGTGACAACAAGTTGAAATTTTATAACGAGAATGATGACAATGAAGAAACACCGAGAAATCAAGGAATGTGACAACGATGACAATGATGACATTAAAAATAGATATAGGACAACACCGTTATCATAAAATCATTGTCACTGTTGTCATCATTGTCACACTGTCACACAAAAATATTTTAGGAGGATTTAAAAATATGAAATTTATAGATAGCAAACACAAAGAATTTTGGAATAACAAATATAAAGAAATGGAACAAATGGGAAAAACAGATGTGTATTATAAAGCAATAGTTTATACATTAGGAATATGTGAAACAACAAGAGATAATTTTAGTAAAATATTTAATTTAAGAACAGGAGAAATAAATATTGATTCAATAAATGGAGCATATCAAACAAGTACAAGTGAGAAAGTAACAAGAATGGCATTTAGTTTATGGAATAGATGTAACTATGATAGTGAAAAAGATATTGAAAATGAAAAAGTTTCCGATAAATATAATGTAAGTGAAATATTTTGTTGTAGTTATGCACCATACTTTTATGAGGGAATAAAAATAAGGTATCCAGAATATACAAGAGAGAAAAATTTTGAAAGAGAAAGTAGATAAAATAGTGTGAAATGAAGTTGAAAAAACTTCTTTTTTTAGTTTATAAAATCTGCATTGATAGATTTATCTATCAGTGTAGCGAGCATAGGTTTTGTGTCGCACCCAAAACCGACAACATTCGTTGAAAGGGGTTTTGCACCCCTATAACCCCAGCTAGAAAAGTTGAAAGGAAGTGAAATTTTATGCAAGAAAAAATAGTAGATATTCATATAAGAGTTAGTGAAAATGAAAAGAAAAAATTACAACAAAAAGCAAAAAAAAGTAAATTATCTTTATCAAATTATTTAAGAAAAACAGGACTAAAACAAAAAATTTATCCAATACCAGATAAAGAATTTTATCAAATTTATTTACAAATATGTCAATTAAAAAATGATACTTTTAAACTAGATATAGACAAAATAGAAGAATGTTTAGATGTGATAGAACACAATTTTTTAGTAATTTATAATTCAAAAAGTAATGGAGATGATGAAGATGGCAACAACAAAAATATGGGCAGTTAAGGACAGTTTATCACGAGTAGTTAGTTATGCAAGTAACCCAGAAAAAACAAGATTTGATGACCTAAAACAAGTATTATTATATGCAGAAAACAATGAGAAAACAGTTGATGAAAACGAAAAAACAATGTTTGTAACTGGAGTAAATTGTAATAGAGAAACAGCTTTTGAAGAAATGAAAATGACACAAGAAAAGTTTGGAAAATGTACAGGAAATATTGCATATCACGCATACCAAAGTTTCAAAACTGGCGAAGTTTCTCCAGAACTTGCTCATAAAATAGGAGTACAACTTGCAAGAAAAATGTGGGGAGAATACCAAGTATTAGTTGCAACACATTTCAATACAGGCACATATCATAATCATTTTGTAGTGTGTTCTGTTAATATGTTTACAGGGAAAAAGTTTAATTGTAACAAAGGAGCATATTATCGTTTTAGAAGTTTATCAGATGAATTGTGTAATGAAAATAATCTAACAGTAATTAAGAATCCAAAAGGAAGAACACCAAGAAATATATATTTTGCAGAAAAAAGAGGAGAGCCAACAAAGTATAATCTAATGAGAAAAGCAATAGATGAAACACTAGAAATGTGTTTAACCTATGCACAATTCAAGAAAGCAATGTATAAAAAAGGTTATATTATAAATGATGATCCAAATAGAAAATATGCTACTATTCGTTCAATAAATGACAAAAAAGCAACAAGAATGTATCAATTAGGAGAAAAATATACACCTAAAAATATTGCAGATAGAGTATTTAATAACCCTTATTATGTGCAAGAAAAGTATTATAAATTTATAAAAACTAGAAAGATATATAAGAAAAACAAAGTATGTATGCTTAATGGAAAATTCAAAGATATAAGTAAAATTACAGGGCTTGAGGCTCTTTTTTTATTGCTTTATCACTTGTTAGGACTAATACCAAAAGAAAATACTAGAAAGCCATTATCACCAGAAATGAAACAAGAAGTAAGGAAAATGGAAAGATATTCTAATGAACTAAGGCTAATAGCGAAAGAAAAGCTACAAACAACAGATGATGTAAAAAACTATATTTCACAGACTGAAAAGAATATTGCAGAAGTAACTGGAATAAGGCAAAAGTACAGAAACAAATTAAGAAATTGCAAAGATGATGAGTTAATAAAAGAATACAAAACCAAAAGAGATGAATGCACTACAATTCTAAAAGATTATAGAAATAAATTAAAAGTTGCAAATCAAATTATTGAAGATAACCCAAAAATTAAAGAAGTAATAAGAATAGAAAGACAAGCAAGAAATGAAGAATTGCAACAAACAAAAACAAAATATAAAAATAGGGAAGTGAGATAAAATGAGTGAAAAAATTGTAAATATAAATGAATTACACGAATTTAAAGATAACCCATACCAAGTAAAAGATAATGAAGATATGGAAGATTTAATCGAAAGTATAAAAGAATATGGAGTTATAGAGCCGTTAATAGTAAGAAATAGAGAAAAAGGGGGATACGAAATCGTGAGTGGACATAGAAGAAAATATGCTTGTGAAAAAGCAGGAAAAACCGAAATTCCTGTTTTAGTTCGTGATATGGATAAAGATATGGCAATAATTACTCTTGTTGATAGTAACCTACAAAGAAGTGATATACTACCAAGTGAAAAAGCCTATGCTTATAAAATGAAGTTAGAGGCAGAGAAAAACCAGAGTAAAAAAACTTATGGACACAATGTCCACAAGTCCAGAGATAAAATTGCAGAGGGAATAAGTGGCAGACAAGTACAAAGGTATGTAAGACTAACAGAACTTATAAAACCTTTATTACAATTAGTTGATGATAATAAAATGGCAATGAACCCAGCAGTAGAAATATCATATTTAAGAGAACAGGAACAAAAGGACTTATTAGAAACAATAGAAAGTGAAGATTGCACACCATCATACCCACAAGCAATAAGAATGAAAGAATTAAGCAGACAAAACAAACTAGATATGGACACGATTTTCGCTATAATGACGGAACAAAAACCAAATCAAAAGGAACAAATAAAATTTAAGGTAGAAAATTTAAAAGGCTATTTTCCAAAAGGTTATAGCACAAAACAAATGGAAGATGTTATTGAAAATTTATTGAAACAATATAAGCAAAAGTGGAAAAGTAGAGAGTTAGGAAGATAAAAAAATAAAAGACTTAGATTATAAATAATGTTTTGTATTATTCATCATCTAAGTCTTTAAATAATTTATCATTAAAAAATTCATCAAGTTGCATATTTAAGCCTAAACAAATACGAAGTATTGTTAAAACTTGTACTTTTTTACTATGTCCGTTAATTATGCTATTGATAGTAGACTGACGGACTCCAGCCAAAGTAGAAAGTTTGTTTATATTGATATTATTTTCTTTGCATAAATTTAAAATTCTTAATCGAATAGCTTCTTGTAAATCCATAGTTTTCTCCTTTTTATTAGTATAACAAAATCAAAAATAAATATTATCGCCACAGCGTTGACTAATTAAAAAACATACAATAAAATAACGCTATAACGATAATTAGGAGGGAAAAATAAAAATGTGTGAAAATAAGATACTTGATAACTTATATGAAATAAGAGAGGGAGAAGTGGAAAAACGCTATATATCAAAATATGGCAAGCCACCAAAAAGTAAAAAAACGGAAAAAGCA
The DNA here is from genome assembly GCA_948433085.1 of uncultured Caryophanales bacterium. Lineage (GTDB taxonomy): Bacteria > Bacillota_I > Bacilli_A > RF39 > UBA660 > UBA5026. Next base: position 18,438 of record CAOJDP010000006.1, on the reverse strand, counting down.
GAAGAAGAATTAGTAAATTTTATGAAGAAATTTATAAAAGATGAAAAGGAAATAAAGAACTTGTATGGAAAATTAAATAAGTTTGAATTATGTGCAATGGACGAATTATGTTTTTGGTATAAGCCATATTATAAAACAGGATTTATAGATGCAATATCTTTAAATAAGCAAATAAAGGAAGAAAAAAACGCAGACAATATTTCTAATGAAGATAGTATTTATGATAAATTTGATGATATATGGGACTATGTAGATAAAACAAAGCACAATAATTTAAAATCAAATGAATATTATAATAACATTAAAAAAGAACTTATTGACATATATAGTAAATACCCTAGAGTTGAGAAATTTATTTACGATGAAAAAATTGAAGAATTTACACCAGAAGAAATGAAAGCAATTTTAAAAGTAATAAGTTTATATAATGATAGATTTACAATAGAGGCAGAAGAAATGTTTAAAATTGGTGTGAAAACAGGAAAATCATTGTAGGAGGGGAGAAAATGGAAAAAAGAGAATATACAGTTAATGAATTATTTGAAAATCAAGTTTTAAATGATATATACGAAACAAGAGGAGATGGACTAGATGGGTTATATATTAGAATGTATGGAGAGCCAGAAGAAATAAAAGAAACAAGACAAGCTAAAGAAGAATTAGAGAACTTAATGTATGAGTTAGTAAAAGATAAGGAAAAACAAAAACAGCTATGGCTAAAATTAGACAGGTTTGAGGGAGCTATGTCTGGAGAAAGTAGTTTTTGGAATAAACAGTATTACAAATTAGGTTTTTTAGATAGAATATATTTAAAAAAAGAAATAGCAGACAATAGCCAAAAGTTTGTAAATAGTAATGTTGAAGATTTACAAAATACTTTTATTTATAGAAATATGCATTGTATAAAAGAAATGCTAGGAGGTAGTATCTGGAATAGAAAAGACTATAAAGATATAGTACACAAAATGAGCAAACTAAAAGAAGATTACCCAAATGTAATGAATTTTATAGAACGAAGTGAGATAGTAGAACTTAATAAAAATGAAATAAAAGCATTAAGCGAATATCTAAAGTTAGCTGATGATATACAAGACATTGAATTAGTGGAAACCTTTAAATTAGGACTTAAAGATAGCAGTTTATTATAAGATAAAAAAATAAGAGATATTGAAAAAATATATCTCTTATTTATGTTTTTTCTTAAAATTTGTGGTATAATGTGAAAAAATGAAGGAGTAAAGATGTTATTAGAAAAGGTTTTAAATAGTACAGATGAGTATCTTAATTCTAAAAGTAAAAGTGATAGAAAAAAAATAGGGCAATTTTTCACATCAAAAGAAACGGCTATATATATGGCAGAATTAAGTAACTATAAAAAAGATAATATAAAAATATTAGATGCAGGAGCTGGAACAGGAATTTTAAGTATAGCATTATTAGAAAAGTTGAATAAAGAAGAAGATATACAAAATATAGAAATAGATTTATATGAAAATGATTTAGAAATTATACCAATATTAGAAAAGAATATGGCAGAAACAAAAGAAAAAGTAAGTAAATTAACGAAATATAATATTATTAAAGAAAACTTTATACTAAGCAATAAAGAAACAAGTTATGATATTATAATAAGTAATCCACCATATAAAAAAATAGGAAAGAATGACATTGAAGCAAAAGAAATGAGCGAAGTGATATATGGACAGCCTAACTTATATTTTCTGTTTATGACGAAAGCTATGAGATTACTAACTAATAATGGAGAAATGATATTTATAGTTCCTAGATCGTGGACATCAGGGGCATATTTTAAAAAGTTTAGACAAGTATTTTTAGATAATGTTAGGCTTACTGATATACATTTATTTATTAGTAGAGATAAAGTATTTAATAAGGAAAATGTATTACAAGAAACTATGATTTTAAAAGCTATAAAGACTAAAGAAATAAAGAACACAATTCATATAACGCAATCATATAGTAATGAAGATTTTGAAGAATTAAAATCTTACAATATTGATTATAATGTATGCGTAGAAAAAGATAATGAAAGATATGTATATTTGCCAATAGATAATACTGATATTGAGGTGCTGGAAACAATAAAATCTTTTCATACTAAATTAGAAGATATAGGATTGAAATTGAAAACAGGATTAACTGTTGATTTCAGAAATGAAGAATATTTAACAAATAAGGCATCAAATAATAGTGTTCCTCTTTTTTCATCTATTCATTTTAATAAAGGATTTATAAAATTTCCAAGCAATGAAGATGAACTGCAGTATGTGAGTAAAGATAATACAGCTTTACTACAAAAAAATACTAATTCATTATTCATAAAACGATTTAGCAGTAAAGAGGAAAACAGAAGAATACAACCTGTTATGTTTTTCAAAAAAGATTTTGCAAACTATGAGTATATATCTACTGAAAATCATATTAACTTTATTGGCAGTATAGATAAAAAAGATATAAATGAAGATGTTATATATGGATTATATGGAATTTATAATAGTACATTATATGATAAGTATTATAGAATCTTAAATGGCTCAACTCAAGTAAATGCAACAGAGATAAATAATATACCTATACCAAATGAAAATATTATAAAAAACATAGGAAAGAGATTACAAAAAAAAGTAAATATAACAACTGAAATATGTGATAATGTATTATTGGAGGCGATTAGTAATGAATAAATTAGACGAGGCAAAAGAGATATTAAAAGAAATAGGAATGCCAAAATCACAACAATCAGATTTATGTGCATATACTCTATTAGCTTTATTACAATTAGAAGAAAATCAAGAATGGGAAAAAGCAACTAATAAATATATTAGAATACACGATATTATGGAATTTATAAAAGAAAAGTATAATATTGTATATGCTGAAAACAGTAGAGAAACATTTAGAAAACAAGCATTACACCATTTTAGGATTGCAGCTATAGTTGAAGACAATGCTAAACCAACAAACAGTCCTAATTATAGATACAGATTAACGATAGAAGCTTTAGATTTAATTAAAAAATATAAAACAGCAAAGTGGGAAAGTGAAAAAGAAAAATATTTAAAAAATCACGAAAAACTAATAAGCATTTATGAAAACAAAAGGAAACTGACAAAGATGCCTGTAATAATAAATGGAGAAAAATTTGAATTTAGCACAGGAAAGCATAATGAATTACAAAAAGCTATAATAGAAGAATTTGCTCCAAGATTTGCACAGAATAGTATTGTACTATATGTTGGAGATACTAAAGATAAAGACTTATATAAGGACAACGAACTGTTAAAAAAACTGAAAATATCAATGGGAAAACACGAAAAATTGCCAGATGTTATTTTATATCAAGATGATAAGAAATGGGTTTATTTCATTGAAGCAGTTACAAGTGTTGGTCCGATAAGTCCAAAGAGAATATTAGAAATAAATGAAATGACAAAAAAGTGTGATTTAGGAAAAATATTTGTTACAGCATTTATAGATATGAAAACTTTTAAAAAGTTTGCAGAAGATTTAGCTTGGGAAACAGAAGTATGGTTAAGTGAAATGCCAGATCATATGATACATTTAAACGGAGATAAATTCGTAGGACCGAGAGCATAATATATGCAATTTACTTACACTATGGAGGAAATTAGAATGAACAAAAAAACAAGATTATTAATTGTAATATTTTTAGGTGTATTTGGAGTTCATAAGTTTATAGATAAAGATTACAAAATGGGACTAATATATTTATTTACAGGAGGACTTTGTGGAATTGGTTGGATTATAGATATTATTAAAGAACTTACTGGAAAAAATACTAATAGTAAATCATTAATGAGTACAGAAACATTAAATATGATAAAAAATGGTCAACTACCTACCATAATAGGAACAAATATAAATTTAGCAAATGATGAGGTATGCCATTATGCAGATATAGGATATACCTTTAAGGATAAAACAATAACTACAGGATATACAGGTAAAAGTAGTGGAATTAGTATTAGACTAATGAAAGGCTTAACATATAGAACAGGTGGCTCTGGGGGAAAAGCAATAAGAGAAAATCAACGAACAACATATGCTGGTACATTATATATTACAAATAAAAGAGTGATTTATTCTTCAACTAATGAATGTTTTGATAAAACATTTGATAAGATAACATCAGTAACAGAAGTGAATGATGGAATAATTTTGCAAATTGGTTCAACTTCTTATTCAATAATATTAAACACACATACAGAATTTGTAAAAATATTCAATATGGTAAAAAATAATCAATAGATATAAAAGCAAACATTAACATTTAATAAAAGTGCTAATGTTTCTTTTTTTGTAGTTTTGATTTTAGAATATAACTATTGTATAATAAAAATAGTTTTGCGGCACGACACACAAATAAAAAAAGAATGGTGGCGATGTATATTGAGGGTAATAAATTAAAAAAATAATAAGAGGTGGTATTATTGGAAAAAGAAAAAAATGAAACAAAAGAATATGAAATAAGAGAGTTACAAGATAATTATTTTTATACTCCAACAGAATTTGCAAAATTAAGAAAATGCAGTGTACCAACAGCATTATGCATTTATAATAGCAAGGATTTTCCAAGTGAAAATTACGGAAAAGAAAAAGTAGCTTTAGGAAGTGCTATTAGAGATTGGTATAAGGTAAAGAGAAATAAAGAAGAATAATAATTTAAGTTTATAAAGGGGCAATTTTGATGGAAGAAGATATAAAAAGAGTGGAAACATTAACTCCTGAACAAGCAGGAAAGATAATTGGCAAGAATCCTGAATATATTAGAGCTTTACTACGACAAGGTAAAGTAAATTGGGGGACAGCAGTAGAAAGCAAAAGAGGGCGATGGAATTATAACATCATAAGAAGTAAATTTCTTGAATATGTAAATATTAAAGATGAAAAACAAGACAATTTATTAAATTTGATATATTTAGAATTAGTAGAAATAAACAAAAAACTAACATTAAAAGGACAATAAAATAGGTGGAACTATAATGGAAGAATATATAAGTGTTAATGAATATATGAGAAGATTTAAAATAGGACATAAGAATGTATTGAAGTTAATTGCAACAAATCAAGTAGAATACCAGATTACTGAAACAGGCAGATATAGAATAAAAGTTGGTTCAGATACAGTTAATATTCAAATGTATGAAAAAGCAATAGAAAGAGCAACAATAGCTGAAACAAAATTAGAAATGATAAAGAAAATATTATTAGATACTGAAAGGAAAGAAAGTGAATATTGAGAATTTATGGAAAGAATTAAAAAAGTGTGGAATAACTAATGAGAAAGAACTTGATGAGGCAATTGCTAAAATGAAACCCTTAAATATAGGTGGCTTTGTTAATAAGACTCCAAAGAATAATGAGGAGGGATAAATTTTGGAAGATGTTTTATATACAGTTAAAGAAGTATCACTCTTAATAAAAACAAATGTAGGATATGTTTATAATTTGATAAGAAAAGGTTATTTACCAGCATTAAATTTAGGAAGTCTAAAAGTCAGACGAACTTCATTACTAAATTTTTTAGAAAAATATGATGGAAAAGATTTATCTGACTTAAATAATATAAAAGACTTAGAGATTTTTGGAAAGGATGTGATAGATAAAGGCATTTTATAAATGAAAAATTTAATTAAATAAAAGTAAAACACTTGAAAATGAAAGATTTTATATATAATACAAATTAAGAGTCCACAGGTTTATACTGTGGATTTTTAAGTAAAATTTAAAAGAAAATTTGATAAATGTAATTAAAAAAATTAAATATAATAAGCACAGAGATATTAAGAAATTAGTATCTCTATTTTTTTATGCTTAAAAATGGAAAGGAGGAGAAAAAAGATGTCTAAAGAACAGAAGAATAATAATGAATGTAAATTCAAGTTAGAGATAAATGGAACAATCTATACTGTCAATTTAATTCAATCTAACGGAGCAAAATTGACTTATGAAGAATTGATTAAGAAGATTATTACAGATGAAACATTGAAAATTAAAGTTGAAAATGTTGCATAAAAAGGACACAGTTATTAAATTTTTGAAAAAAATTAAAAAATATTGTAAATAAGTATTGCCACAAGGAGATTTAACTATTTGTATGGGTTATTATGAAACAGATAATATTCTCACTCTAGCAAATTTAATGGAACAGGCAATTAATGATAAAACAATAGATGCTAGTAAAGTGATTTTACATCATGAGGAAAATGTAGATTTAATTCCATCTAATTTAGATTTGTCAGCCATTTCATTTGCATTGATTAGTGCCATTAGTAGGGAACGAATTATGCAAAATTGTATTAAAGATATTAAAGAAAAGTATGATTATGTTTTGATTGATTGTAGCCCTAGTCTTGATATGATTACTCTAAATGCTCTATCATGTGCAGATAAAGTTATTATACCTGTTCAAACACAATATTTAGCAGCGAAAGCAATGACTCAATTTGAATTAGATGATTTAAAATTGTTGCATGAGTTTGAAAGTCATATTGAACATTCGGAGATATATGAAGAAACTCTTTATAATAAATCATTTCAAAAGCAAGAATCGTTAGAAAATAAAGTAATGACAAATATTTTGGTACACGATTTAATTGAAGTAATGGAATTTCTTCCATATTGCCAAAGAAAAAGAATTGTTTTATATTTCTTCCAAAATTTATCATTAGAACAAATTGCACAAATTGAAGAAACCAGTCATCAAGCCATTAGTAAAAGTATCAAAAATGGAATCTCTAAAATGCGAAGAATGTTGGAATTTGATAATTATATCCGGTAATTGTCCAGTGAATTTTTAAGAAAAATGTCATTTATTGTCATTTTAGGGTTGCAAAAATGCATTTGAATGGGGAAATAAGTGAGGGAAAAAATTTTTTTCACTCATTTGTTTCTTTTTTTTACTGGTCTCCCTAAAAATGTCCTAAAAATATTCAAAATGTCTAGTGTAATTCCAGTGAAAAAAAGGATATGATGTAGCTGTACCAGTACAAGAGAAAGGAAAGTGAACAAATTATGAATTTAACAAATCAAGTTGTAAATGAAGTAAATGATGTAATGGATGTATCTCTTGAGGAAGCTGCAGTAGTAGCTGAAACTGGAACAAGTAGTGATTTTACTCTAGATGATATTTACTTTAAAGATGCTTTTACAAAAACGGGAGATCAATTTAATCTTGAAGTAAATAGTGCAAAAGTAGATTGTATTTCATCTAAAAATAATAAATTTAGTCTAGATGAGGAAGGAAATTTAACAGTAAAATCAATTACTACTGAAAAAGATAATAGTGAAAATTTAGACATGACTGAAATTTTAAAAAAGGTTTATCCTATTGGAAGTTTATATATGTCTATTAGTAGTACAAGTCCAGCAACTCTATTTGGGGGAACTTGGGAAAGAATTAATGGTTATTATTTATATGCAGGAAATGGTGGAAATACTGCTGGAAGTAATACTTCTGGAGGTCCTAGTAATAATTCAACAAGTAGTACTGCAATTACAGTTGCTCAGATGCCTAGTCATACGCATATTCAAAATGCACATAATCATACAGAAAATCCAAAATGTTGGATGAATGATGATGCACATTATGATACACGTTTAAAATGTACTACAGGCTTTTATGCTGGAGCAGAAATTGCAACTTATTATACTGGTTCTACTACTGCAACAAATCAAAATACAGGTGGAGGTCAAGGACATACCCACACATTAAATAACCATACACATACTGTTACACCATTAAGATACGAAGTTTATATGTGGAAAAGAACTGCATAACGTTCTTTTCTAACATATTTATTATGGTGATAAAATGGATTGGTTTCTTTATTATGAAAAAGTGAAGTATGAATTAAAAATCTCAAAAAATCGTTTAAAAATGATAAAACAGTATGAAAAAAATTTGGAAGAAGAAAGAAGTAAAATTGAAACCATAGTATATTTACAAAAGGAATTATTAAATCAAATCAGCCACGATTTGGAAACATATCATGGTATTGAATATAAACTATTTAATGAAATTATGGTAAATGGATTAAGTGTAACGAGGGCTATTGAAAAAGTTGCCCATGAAGAAGAAAAAGATGAATCTACTTTATGGAAATATTATTATCCAAAAGTAAAGAAAAAAATTACTGAATTACAGGCAATTATGCTAGAAGTCAATTAAGGAGGGAAAAAGTATGAAAGAAATAGAATTAATTGAAAAGAGAAAAGAGAAAGAAAAACATTTTTTACAAGAAAATGGGGAAATTATTGCTAGAATGTATGAAGAACCAATTCATTTTCTAAAAAATGGTCAGTATGAAGAAATTGATAATACATTAATTTTAAAAGATGATTATTATATAAACCAAAGCAATTCTTATAAGGTATGGTTTGGTCTTCATCCACAAGACGATTTAATGCAAATGGAAACATTGGATAATTATCTAAATATTCGACTCAAAACGCATGATGATTTTAGTATTCAAAAGCATCTTAATCAATCAATATTAGAAGATAGAATTTGTTATAAAAACATTTTAGAAAATATAGATTTAGATTATCAAGTATTACCTACAAAAGTAAAAGAATCTATTGTATTGCATAACCCAAATGTAGACGTGAATGCACTAGAATTTATGATAAGAACAAATATGGAATTAAATCTTGTTGATGATAGGAGGATATGTGCAAGTAATGATGGTAAGGCTATTTTCTATATGGATGCTCCATATATGTATGATGCAAATGATATTATTAATCGTAATGTACATTATCATTTAGAAAAATTAGGACAAGAATATACGTTAAAATTAATTGTGGATCAAGATTGGCTAAATAACCAAAATATTACTTATCCAGTTGTAATTGATCCAACAATTAATGGATATCAAGAAGAGAACAATGTGTATGATACTTATATTTATCCAGGTGATGCAGGAATTGATAGAAATAATCGTGACCATTTAAAAGTTGGCGTTGAGAGGATTAATGGGATAGATGTAACGAATCGTTCTTTACTTAAATTCGATTTACCTACAATAGGAACAGGGAGTTATGTAACATATGCTAGAATAAAGCTAAAAGGTTATCCAGATTTCACCCATTCTTATGAACAAGATTTTGTGAATATATATCGCATAACTGAAAACTGGGATGAAGTAACTGCTAATTGGAATACTATGAATGATAAGTTTGATTCAAGCAGAGTTGAAGGAACATTTGAAAGTAATCGAAACTATTATGAAGATGCAAATGGTGTATATAGTTTCTTTGGATCAGAAGCCGAAATTACAAGTTTAGTTCAAAAATGGTATACAGGGACACCTAATTATGGTATTATGCTTAAAGCAAATACAGAACAATACCGTACAGATGTAATACCTATGTTTTTTTCTAAAAATAATATTATAACGGGAGGAAATCCTAAACCAATATTAGAAATTACATATCGAAATCAAAATGGGTTAGAAAGTTATATGGATTATAATAGGCAAGGATTTAGCCAGGGAAGTATGTATCATAATACTTATAATGGAAATTTAACAGGAATATTTGATATTGGAGCAACGATTGGTGGTAAATTACCAGTTAGTTTAAAATTAGTTTATAATACGAATGATGTTGTCTTAGATCAAAATTTTGGATATGGTATTGGGTATCGATTAAATCTATACCAAACAATTAAGGAAGAAGAAATCGACAATATAAAATATTTAGCTTTTGTAGATGAGGATGGAACAATTCATTACTTTTTAAATCAAAAAGTAAAATTTGAACAAAATGAAAATGGTTCAAGTGGATTTATAACAACTTCATATGAGAATACTTATTTTGATGAAGATGGATTGGATTTAATCATAGAAAAAAGTACAGATGGTGCTTCTTATACATTGAAAGATAAGAATGGTAATCAGAAAAAATTTGTAAAAAGTGGTACATTTAGTTATTTAACCGAAATTAAAGATGTAAGTGGAAACAAAATTAGTATTACTTATGATAGTAGTCGTAGAATTACAAAAGTAGTAGATTCCAATAATCAAACGATTGATATTAGTTATGGAATAGATTCTATTGTAGTAACAAGTCCAGATCAAAAAGTAACTTTAAATCAAGAAAATTATCAAATAACAAAAATTATAAGTATTCAAGGAACAACTACTTTTACTTATTCTAACAATTTGATTTCTAGTATTACAGATATAACAGGCAAAAAAATAGAATACACATATTATGAACAAAGTCCATATAAGGTAAAAAAGGTAACAGAATATGGTTTAAATAATACAGTAGGAACTTTCTATGAAGTATCCTATGGTTTTAATGCAACTACTATTGTAGATTCTAAAAATAAAATAAAAACGATTACCTATAATTCTTATGGAAATCCTGTTTCTATGAGTAGCCTAAAAGATCATAATGATATTACAAATGCATATGGAATCAAAATGGAGTATGGAGAATCCTTTAGAGGAGTTAATACATATGCGAATAAATTATTAGAGAATCAAATTCCATTAAAATATGTTAAAAACTATATCAAAGATTCTAGTTTTGAAAAGGATACAACTGATTTTATTGCTGAAGGTTCATCCCATGTTGTAACATCTACAGATTGTGCAAATAGTGGCAATAGGAGTTTGAAGGTACAACTAGGAACAGGTGCATATCAAGGGGCATATAGACAGATAGAAGTTCCAAAAGGAAAATATTATACTTTAAGTGCTTATATAAATTCATTATACGAACCTATGCATATGGGACTCTATTATACAGATGTAAATGGAAAAACAGTAATGGAAATCAGTGAGAATGTGCTACCATCAGAAAAAGGTAATTTTGAAAGATATGATGTAACAATCTTTTATCCAAATGATGCTACAAGTAATTTATGTATTGGTTTCTTTGAAGGATCTACTTATTATATAGATGATATTCAATTAGAAGAAGGACAAGTAGCTGACTCTTATAATATGGTAGAAAATTCCGATTTTTCTGAAGGCTTATCATCATGGAATTTAAGTGCATCTAAATTAAAAACAGGTGAAGATATATCTACAGATGATATCTTTAAAATTGTTAAAGTGAACGAAAATCAAAGTGCATTGAAAGTAAGTATGAATCCAGAAATTACGACATCATTTAATCAACAATTTTCGGTAAACGGAAAAGCTGGAGAAGTATATACATTATCTTTTTGGTATAAAAATGAAGGATTAGTGGCCGGAGAAGGAATGTATTATGGTACATATAATAATATAATATTTGGATTTGTTCCAACTGTGGAGCAGCAAACAGATGCTATTTATAATAAAACATTTAATCCGAATGAAAAAGAATGGCAATACTTTTCTTATACATTTATTGCACCATGGGATTTTAAGGGTGTAAACATGAGTTTTATTCAAGTAATGAATGCTAATAGTTTTTATATTACAAATTTAAATTTATTTAAAGATGTAAGAAGTGTTACTTATGATTACGATGAAAATGGAAATGTAATTCTATCTAAAAATTTAAATAACGATTCTAGTTCATTTAAATATGATAAGAATAATCAATTGATTGGAATGACTAAACCAAGGGGTAAAAACTTTACCTATGAATACGATAATATAGTGACAGATAGATTATTAAAGGGCATATCTCCAACAGGTATTACAAATGAATTTGTATATGATTCATTTGGAAATCCTGTAATTACTAGAATTCGAAACAAAGGTCAAATATTAGAAAATACTTTAGATGGTTACTATAAAATTCGATTAAAGGGAACTGAAAATTGTATCCGTTTGATTGATAACAAAATAGCAGTAGTGAAAGATATTTGTGGTCATGATAAATGGAGATTTGAAAAAGAAATTATAAATAACAAAATCTATTATAGGGTAAAACACAACGTAATCCAAAAATATTGGAATGGTATAGATGGAGGATTACTATTTACAGATTTAAATGGTGATTATTCTTTATTTTCACTAGAAAAAAAAGAAAATGGGAGTTTCTTAATCCAGTGTAAAGCAAATAATTTATATTTGTATAATGATAATGGTATCTTAAAGTTGAATTCATTAGAAAATAAAAATCAATTTGATTTTGAATTCTATTTAGAAAATACTGAATTTTATTATAGCCCCTTTGAGATATTTATAGAAAATAGTGCCGAATATACAAGTGATGGAAAATATATCAAAAGTATAACAGACACTAGATTAAATAAAACAGAGTATAATATTGATTCAACAACAGGTCTTATGAATTCTGTTACTAACGCCAAAAATCAAACAACAAATTATAGCTACAATGATAAAAGGCAATTAACATTTGTTACAACTGGAGATAGAAGCATTACATATGGTTATAATAGTCAAAGTCTATTATCCAAAATAATTCAAGAAAATAGAATTTATAATTTTGAATACGATGAATTTTTGAATCTAAGATCTACTAAAATAGGTGATAATATTGAACTAATTAAACATCAATATGAAAAAAATAATGGAAATTTAGTATCATCTACTTATGGAAATAATGATTCTATTACATATGAGTATGATGAATTTGACCGTATCAAAAAGGTAAATAAAATGAATGATACCTATGAATATTTCTATGGTAATAATGGGGATCTTCTAAAAATAACATCTGCAAATAATACAATTAAGTATACATATGATTCAGGAAAGCGTTTATATGAATATACAAATAACGGTTTTAAAATAAGATATGGATATGATTCTAATGATAATATTATTAACAAGAAATATGTATTAGATAGTATAGAACATAATATTGAAAATATATTAGATGATGATGATATCCTTACGCAAACCAATTTTGATTCTGAAAAGGCAGTTATGTATTATCTTGACAATATAGGAAGAATTACTGGAAAGCGTATAGGAACTGGAAATAGTTTAACAAAATATGAATATATAACGAATGGAAAAAGAACTTCTTTATTAGTAAAAAGTATAGATAATATGGGAGATGTCTATTCCTATAAGTATGATGAATTAGACAATATTACACACATTTACCATAATAACGTATTAGAAAATAAATATTATTATGATGAATATAATGAGCTTGTAAAAGAAGATAATTATGTAATTAATAAAACGATAGTATATGAATATGATAAATTAGGAAATATATTATCAAAAAAAGCGTATGCAATAGGAACAAGTTATTTATTAGCACAAGATATTTATGAATATAGTAATAATGATTGGGTAGATCAATTACAAAAATTTAATAACGATAGTATTACATATGATGAAATAGGAAATCCACTTTCAATAGGTGATACCATCCAATTTAGTTGGATTAATGGACGACAATTAAATAGTTATAGAGATTCCAATAATATTATAGAATATCGATATAATAAGGATGGAATTCGTATAGGTAAGGTAGTCAATGGTATAAAAACTGAATACTATTTGGAAGGTGCATTAATTATATTTGAAAAAAGTGGTAATAATGTGTTATACTATTTACGTAATGAATCAGATGATTTAATCGGCTTACAATACAATAATGATATTTATTATTATATTAAAAATGCACAAAATGATATTATAGGGTTAATGAATAGTGATTGTAATACTGTAGCTAGATATACTTATGATTCGTGGGGCAATATAGTATCTATTACAGATAACGAAGGTAATGATGTATCAAATGATAGCACTCATATAGCAAACATCAATCCATTTAGGTATAGAAGTTATTATTATGATAAAGAAATAAATTTATATTATCTAAATAGTAGATATTATAATCCAGTATGGGGTAGATTTATCAATGCAGATAGTGTAGTAGGTATTAATGGAGATATAATTAGTTATAACTCGTATGCTTACTGTAGTAACAATCCAATCAATTATACTGATTTAAGTGGGAAAGGTTTCTTTAAATCATTATGGAATGGATTTAAAAATGTAACTAAAAAAGCAGCAAAAGCGATAGGAAATGTAATATGTGATATAGCAGGTACAATTGTTAGTGTAGATGTTAATACTACAACATCTATTGAATCCAAAAAGAATAGTATAGATGGAGTAGCTAGTGTCGAAAAAGGTTCATCAATTACCCATACCAAGACAGTATTTGGAAAACAAAATAGTCTACTTAAAATTAATATTAACAATAATGATGGTAATCTTTCTAAATCATCAGTAGGAGTTTCTACTAATAATGGGCTACTTGATTTATCCGCTGAAGTTGGTTTCGGAACTGCACAAGTAGCTGTAAATGCGAAAGAAAATGACAACACATATTCCTTTAGTGTAGGTGTTGATAAGCTTGATTTAAATGCAGGTTTTAGTGCAAGTATATCTATGGGAGATGGCAATTATAGTAATGCATATTTACAGGGAAATGTAAATTCGTTAATTCCTTTAACTATTTATGCTGTTTCCACTGGTGCAGCGGCACTTCCAACAGTTGGGGTAGTGGCCCAACTAATGCAATCTTTAGCACCAGCTTAAGATAATATAACAATTTAGAGGAGGGTTATAATGAATTATTATATAATGAAAGTGATAAGAATTTTATTAGTTATTATTGGTGTAATTATAATTGGTATAATGAATGGACTTTTTGTTAAGAAAAAAAGTAAAAAAGTGAATAGAATTAATTGGTTAAGCTTTTTAATTATATATGTTGCAATATTTGTTTTTCCATTTGAATCATTTATAAAACATCATACATATAAGGATGCATTTCGTTATGATTATCCTAGTTATGAGATTAGGAAGGAATATGTATATGATGATTGTGCTTATATTATGTATAGTAATCATGGTGAAAACGGATTTGCATATCTTATAAAAGAAAATAATTATTGGAAATTGATTAAAAATCAAAATACAGAACAGCAACAATATCGGTCTTTTACAATTGTAACCTATAAAAACGATTCTTATAATAATTCATGTAGAAATAAAGCTGGTATTTTTGTAATTAAAGCACCAGATCAAAATGAAAATTTCAAGATAACAGACTCTAAATCATCTGAATTTGAAACCTTTGTCATGGAAAATAAATTGTCACCCACCAGTACTTTTATAAAAAAGGCAACATTAATTGATGATGTAGATAAAGATTATACAATTTTCTTAAATGATTATGAACAACTTAAACCATTTCAATGAAATTTGACGTTGGATATATAATATCTAACGTTTTTTTATATAAAAATGGATGAAAATTATTCTATGTCTAGTGCAAATCCAGTAGAAATAGTGATATGATTTCTTTGTAGAAGAAAATGAATTTGCAAATCCCTATCTTTTACATAGAAAAGAGGAAATTAAATGGAAGAATTTATAGAAAAATTGATGAATGTAAATGAACCTAAAACGTTATTTCTATTATGTGGAATTTTCATCTTCACAGATGTCATTACAGGTTATTTAAAAGCTTTTAAACAAAAAACAGTAAATTCATCTATTTCAAGAGATGGATATATCAAAAAGATTGCATGGATTATAGCTTTATTATTAGGCTTTGTAATTGACTATTTTATTCAAATTAATCTATTCTTAATTGGTAGTGCAATTGTTTGCATTGCAACAGAAGGTATTTCCATATATGAAAATTTAGGTGAAGTAGGAATTCATTTACCATTCAAAAAATATTTTGAAAAAATGAACGAAGGTGAAATGAATGAAAAAGGGTGATACCAGTAAAAGAGATGGAATTCAAGATGTATTATGTCCTTTTACGGACTGGTATTGTACACAGGGAGCAAATGCTTCCTATTCCCATAGGGGGAGTGAGGCAAATGATGTTAGAGGATTAAGATCAGGAATACGTTATCCATACTATGCACCAGTAGATGTAAGATGTGTTAATATTAATAGAGCATATGCCTTTGTTTGGTGGCAATCGATAGAAAAAGTAAGACTTGCAGATGGAACCATTGATTATGTTACTTTCCTATGTGGGCATGACAATTCCATTAACTGTTATATTGGGCAAACGATTAAACAAGGAGTTCAAATTGGAAATATGGGGAATGCAGGAAATGCAACAGGAATACATTGTCATATTGAAGTAGGAAGAGGAAAACAAAATAATTGGGAAAGGAATTTATATAGGGTATATTGTATTCCCAATCAAATCCCATTAGAAAATGTATTCTTCATGAATAATACTAATATGTTATTAGGAATTGCCGATTGGAAATATTTAGATGATGTAAATGTCGATATTCCAGTTGAAGAAAATAAAATGTATCTAAATTTAAGTAAAGAAGCAGATACATGGAGAATCTATGATTTAGGAGTACAGCCAGTTGTAAAGAATGCGAAGGGTATGTTAAGACCTTCTAATTTTGGAGGACTTTCCTATACAATTTTTGGATATGAAGATAATGGGACAACAGCTATTATTGATACCGCTCAGTTTGGTAGAGTAAAGATATTTATTCAGCACAAATTCGCATCAATAACAGATAATCCAATATATAAACTTATTAAGTAAAACTGATTGGCTTGGTAATTTGAACCACCTAAGTGTTGCTCATTTTATAGTTTGTTATTTGTTTAGTTGATTGAGGGTATAGCTAAAAACAATAGAATAAGAATATATATTTTTGTAAGATTTATAGATTTATTTTCAAATTGGATTAGGAAGATTGTTAGATATTATTGTGATGCTTGATGATAAGATTGTATTATAGTTGGGAAAATATTCATTACGAAGTAAAATAATGATATAAAGAAGATTAAATAAGATTTTGTTTAATCTTTTTTATATTAGGAAAAGAAAAAAAGGTGTATAAAGAAAGAGATCTATGAAACCCTTTAGAAATTTAGTAAAAAAGTTTATTGGCATATATAAAATAGATAAAAAGTTTAAGTTAATATATGCTGATCTACTGTTGCAGTATAAAGTATTGTCTAAAAAAGAACTGAAAGAGGTACAGAATCACATTATAATACACTGAAAAAGAGAAGATATATAAAAATACCCAGTATCTAACATATGTGAACGTGATTGCATTCTTTTTATATGTAATTATGAAAGATGATTATTTGTAATTATCTAGACTAAAGACTAGATAGTTTGGTCTAAATTTAATTTTAGGTGTCATAATCGAAAAAGGGATAATGTTTGAAGTATTAATACTTCAAACATTATCCCTTTATTTTGTATAGATTTGCTCCCAATCAACATCATGATTGATTTCGCCATTTTCGTCAACTTCAACTAAATAAATAGTAGCGATTCTTTTATAGTATTTATTGTCATAATCTTTATGAACATAACTTTCAAATTTATCGATTACATTTCTTGCTTCTTCTAAGGTATCATACATTTCAGTATCAACATCATAATATTCGAATGGAATTTCTTCTGTCTCATTTTTCATTTTTTGGTCTTCATAATGTATTATAACGCGTTGTGCTAGTTAATTTTAAGGAATAGAAAAATCATTCAAAAAGTGATACTTTATATTTGAGTAATATAAAGGAAGTACCAAAATGAATGATTTATTAAATAATACCACAAAACCACAAAATATAGAAGAACTTTACTATCGAATTTTAAAAATTGTAGAAACCTTATATGATAACAATATTGCAAGTAATATAAAAAATAGGAAAAATAAGAATAAGGCAAAAATGAAAGATGCTGAAATCATATCTATCCAATTATTAATAGAAAGTTTAGGTAATACTCAAAATTCAGGATATTTATACTTGAAAGCAAATTATCCTAACCTCGCAAATTATGTAGAACGTTCAAGATTTAATAGGCTTGTTTCCGCATTATTTACTGTAATCAAAACGATTCGTACTAAAATGCCTAGAAATGAAAATAGTGAATGTAAAATTGTAGATAGTTTTCCACTTGTAGTAAATAAATTTGGTAGAGCATATTTTGGAAAAAGATTAAGGGAATATTCAAGTTACGGTTATTGTGCGAGTAAAAAAGAAACATATTATGGAATGAAAGTCCATGTGGTTACAGATTTATATGGAAATCCAATAGATTATTTATTAACAAAGGCTAATGTAGATGATAGAGATGCTTTATATGAACTTACTGATATGGTAAATATTCAAACTTTATTTGGTGATAAGGGTTATGTAGGAAATGTAAGTGAAGAACTGAAAAAGGGAAAGGGAATCAATTTGTATGCATTAAAAAGAGGTAATAGTAAAAACCCATTGCCTAAACCTTTTAGAAATATGATTTCAAAATTTAGAAGAAGGATAGAGTCTACATTCAATCAACTCGTAGAACACTTTGATATACAACGTGTGAGAGCTAATTCTATGCTTGGACTTTCTACAATGCTTGAAATCAAATTTTTATGTTTCAATATATTGGCTTATATTGGTGATTCTACTGCCATATCCCATGTTTTAAATTTTAACTAGCACAACGCGT
>CAOJDP010000005.1 GCA_948433085.1 uncultured Caryophanales bacterium | reverse complement strand
GTTGCAACAGTAGGCAAGAATACAAGCGAAGATGCAATCGCAGAATATGTAAAAAGTCAGGGTTGTGAATCTGATTACACCCAATTATATTTGTCGTTGTAACTCCTTGTAAATACCCCGTCTGCTTTGTAGCGGGGATACTTTATTATAGTTATTGATATAATAAATGAATACTTAGAAAACAAATACAAACTAGATTGTACTGATTTTTCTGAAGAAATAAATAAAAATATAGAAAAAATAAGAAAAGCTTTGTATGGATAATTTGACTATCGTAATTGATTTATGGAAATATCAAGAGCTGGAGGTTGATAATATGTCAAAAACAAATGAATATAAAGAGTATATCTTAGAAAAATTAGAATGTTTAGATTCTATTTTCGCACGCCCTATGATGGGTGGATATTTATTTTATTATAATAATATCTTATTTGGTGGTATTTATGAAGAAAATCGTTTTTTTAATCAAAGAAACATCTAGTAATAAAAAATATAATTTAAAAGAAGCTCTTCCATATAAAGGTGCTAAAATGATGTATTATATAGAAGATTTTGAAGATACCGAATTAATAAAGCATATTATATTAGATACATGTAAAGAGTTAAAACCTAAAAAATAATCCATCGAATAATCAATTCTTTATTCATAATATGAAAAATTGTATTGTTTGAACAAAATGTTTGTTTCAATAATTTGTATATATTAAAACTTTTTATTTGAATAAAATTTATAAAAAGGAAAATAGTTTTTAAATATGCAAAAAATATATTAAAAACAAATAAAATTTAAAATCAACTTGGCAAAATGACATTGTAGTCATTTTTTTCTATGTTAATGTATGCTATAATAAGTGTATAAAGGAGCGCATCAATATGGCAAGAAAACGATTGACACAACTATTTCCATTTCTAATTCCTTTCCGTACATGGCAAAGAAATGTAATATGGAATTTATCAATGAGAATAGATAAAAATGATTATGCAGAACAATATGGAGAGTTATTACCTTATGAAATAAGTAGTTCCAAAACGAGTATGATCAATGAAAATAGTGGATATGATATCATTTATCAAAAAAATAAAGTAGACAATTTAAAAATTATGAGTAAATGTATCCATCAAATTTTGATTAGACCAGGGCAAATTTTTTCTTTCTGCTATGCAACTAGAAAAAGTAAAAAACATGGAAAATTAAAAGAGGGGCTTATTTTAATTGATGGTAAAATTGTTCCCCAAAAAGGTGGAGGAGTTTGCCATATTACT
Source organism: uncultured Caryophanales bacterium (assembly GCA_948433085.1). Lineage (GTDB taxonomy): Bacteria > Bacillota_I > Bacilli_A > RF39 > UBA660 > UBA5026. The sequence goes on along the minus strand of CAOJDP010000005.1, from coordinate 38,766 downwards.
AACTTACTTTATTTCCTATTTTTGATGAGTCCACTTACCATTATAGAAAGACATGGACATAAAGAAAAATCATTTCCAAATCCAGATGTAAACTCTTTGGATGGAGTTGATGCAACAATCAATAGTGGATGGCTGGATTTAAAAGTTAAAAATGATACCAACCATACTTATCAAATCGTCATAACATTTGATGAAACTTACATGTATGGGAAGATTTTATCGGATATAGAATCAGATGTATTGTATGAAATAGGGAATCAAAATTTTTCTTATTTTAAAAAGAACAATAAAATTTATGAAAAAGTGGCAGTTACAAGGACAATGATTGATAAAAAAACAAACAAAGAGATAAAAAAAGAAATTTTATATGATGAAGTTGTTGAAATTACATATACACTTCCTGAAAACACCATGATTGAGGAGTAGAATTATGTTAAGAAAAATGAATTTAGATTGGATTCGTGTGATTGCAACGATTTTCGTAATTGCAATTCATACTTACCCCTTTGCAACCATAAATGAAAATGTCGATTTCTTATTTACACATGTATTCTGTAGAATTGCAGTGCCTTTATTTTTAATGATTACAGGCTATTATGTAGTCAATAGGGGAATGCAAGATAAAACATATCTCATTCAATATACAAAAAAAATCGCTAGATTGTATGGAATTTGTATATTAATATATTTGCCCATTAACATTTATGCTGGTATATTTGAAACAATGCATGTAAGTGACTATATCAAATGGATTTTTTTCAATGGAACATTTTACCATCTTTGGTATTTTCCAGCATTATTGTTGGGCATCTGGATTTTATACTTTTTAATGCAACATACCAAAGAGTGGTTATTACAAACAATTTTATTTTTCCTTTTTCTAATTGGTCTTTTTGGAGATAGTTATTATGGAATCACTTTAAATATTTCATTTTTAAAATCATTTTATGATGTTATATTTTTAATCTTTGATTATACAAGAAACGGAATATTTTATGTCCCAATTTTCTTATATTTAGGTTATTATTTTTCTAAAATAAAATGGACAGTATCTTTGAAAAGCAACTTATTGCTGTTCATTTACTTTATTGTGTTTTTAGAGCTTGAAGGTTTTTTATTACAACAATATGCTTTGCAGAGACATGACAGTATGTATATTTTATTAATTCCAACTATGATTTGTTTATTTCCACTTTTGTTACAAGCAAATTCAAAGGCAGACGCAAAAATTCGTAATATTGCTACTACGGCTTATATCATACATCCATTGATGATTGTCCTCATTCGGGGTGTTGCAAAAGTGATTCATTTAGAAGCATATCTTGTGTATAAAAATTTAATTCATTTTGGCCTCGTTGTATTGCTTTCTTTTGGATGTAGTATTTTAGTTGAAACAATAAAACAACAAAAGCGATGGAAGTCATAGCTTTTTTTGTTATTGGCCGTTTACTTTTGGATTCAAAATAATGGTCTTTTTTATTTAGACGAAATTTTATTTTAAAATAGGCATTGTGATTTAAAATTAACTCAAAATTGATTGAAAAAAGTAACTTTTTCTCAAAAAAAAAAGGAAATTCGAAAGTTTTGTCGTATATTATAATTAGGGAGAGTGTTAGAATGGAATTAACGAGTCAACAAATCAATCAAATCCGTGAATCCGTTGATATTGTAGATATTATTGGCAGTTATTTACCATTAGTAGCCAAAGGAACGAATTTCTTTGGTGTTTGTCCGTTTCATGATGATCATTCTCCAAGTATGAGTGTATCGAGACAAAAACAAATTTACCGATGTTTTTCTTGTGGAGCAGGTGGAAATGTATTTAGCTTTGTAATGGGATATGAAAATATGAATTTTTTGGATGCAGTAAAATTTTTGGCAGACAAAGCTGGTATTCCGATTCAAATTGATTCTAAACCATTGAAGCAAAAAAAAACGAGTCCATACTATGAAATATATGATTTAGCTCTTAAATTTTATCGAAATAATATCAATACCGCAGTAGGAAAAGATGCAAAAACCTATTTGGACAAGCGTCAAATTGGTCCTGAAATTATCAAAGAATTTGAAATTGGACTATCTCTTAAAAATACAGAAATGTTAACAAAGTTATTATTGAAAAAAAACTATGAGCCTAATATATTAAAAAAGTCAGGACTTGTGAATGAAAATGAAAAAGGAATGCATGATAGTTATTATAATCGTATTATGTTTCCCCTTTGGGATTTAGAGGGAAATGTAGTTGGATTTAGTGGTAGAATTTATCAAGGAGAGGACACTGCAAAATATATTAATACGAAAGAAACAGAAATTTTTAAAAAAGGGGAACTATTATACAATTACCATCGGGCGAAAAGGGAAGCAAGAAAAACAGGGACTGTTGTCGTTATGGAAGGTTTTATGGACGTCATACGTGCTTATACCATCGGGATTTCTAATGTGATTGCGACAATGGGAACAGCAGTGACCAAGCAACAAGCTTTATGTATAAAACGTATGGCGAAAGAAATTATTCTTTGTTTTGATGGGGATGAAGCGGGTGCGAAAGCGACGATGGCCTGTTCCAATGAACTTTTACAAATGGGTATTGTTCCAAAAATTGTAAGATTAGAAGAAAACTTAGATCCAGACGAATATATATTAAAATATGGAAAAGAACAGTTTGAACGAAAATTAGAAAATCCAATTAGTATTATGGATTTTAAATTAAATTATTTGAAACAAAAAAAAGATTTTACAAATAATAATGATGTGGCAGATTATGTAAAATTGGTATTAAAAGAACTAGAAAAAACAAATGATGTCGTATTAAAGGAATTGACCATTCATAAATTAAGTGAAGAAACACATTTAGATGAAGCATTTTTAAAAGAACAATTGCATGAACAAACTCCAAAAGAAGTTGTGCAAGTTGTGAGTAAACCAGTTGCCAAAAAAACAAAGTATGATGTGGCAGAAAAATATTTGATTTATTATATGTTGGAATCTCCTGAGGTCATTCAATTGTACCAAAATCATAATACATATTTACCAACAAAACTCTATAGAGAACTGGCTATAGAAATTGTACAATATTATAAATCGAATCATTCCATTCATGTTGCAGATTTTATGACCTCTATTCAAGATAAACCAAATATGTTAACGCTTTTAAATGAAATACTTGCGATTGAACGGGATGATAACTATACAGTAGATGAAATCATGGATTATATTAACGTATTACACGAATACGGAGTTAAATTTCAACTGAAGCATTTAAATGAATTGATTCAAATGGAAATCAATCCGATTAAAAAAGCTGAAATTGCCCAAAAAATAGTAGAAATTAGAAAAGCAGAAATGACAAGGTAGGGAAAAATATGATAAACGAAATTAAGACATTTGAACAAAGAAAAGAAGAATTAGTCAAAAAGGGAAAAGAAAAGGGCTTTATTACATATGAAGAATTGGCTTCTTCTTTAAAGGGGTTGGAGTTAGACACAGATGCTTTAGATGAATTATATAACTTATTTAATGAAAATAGTATTGCGGTTGTATCAGAAGAAGAATCGGATGATGGCGAAGAAGATGGTGGTAAGTTAATATTAGATGATAATACACTCACAAAAGATTTGACAATTAATGATCCAGTTCGCATGTATTTAAAGGAAATTGGACAAATTAAATTATTATCTATGGAAGAAGAACTTGCTTTAGCAGATCGTATCATCGAAGGTGATCCTGAAGCAAAAGCAACACTTGCAGAGGCCAATTTAAGATTGGTAGTTAGTATTGCTAAACGTTATGTAGGACGAGGTATGTTATTTCTTGATTTGATTCAAGAAGGAAATATTGGATTAATGAAGGCTGTTGAAAAATTTGATGTAACCAAAGGGTATAAATTTTCGACTTATGCGACATGGTGGATTCGTCAAGCCATTACAAGAGCAATTGCAGATCAAGCGAGAACCATTCGTGTACCTGTACACATGGTTGAAACGATTAACAAATTGGCACGTATTCAAAGACAATTGACCTTAGAATTGAATCGTGAACCAACTGAAGAAGAACTAGCCTCTAAGATGAATACCTCAGTAGACAAAATTAGAGATATTTATAAAATTAGTCAAGAGCCAGTTAGCTTAGAAACTCCAATTGGAGAAGAAGATGACTCGCATTTAGGAGATTTCATTAAAGATGAGCGTAATGTAAGTCCTGAAGAATATGCGACAAATGAAATGTTGAAAGATGAAATCAATGATGTGCTAGAAACATTGACAGAAAGAGAAGAAAAGGTTATTCGTCTTCGTTTTGGTTTAGATGATGGCAAATCCAAAACTTTAGAGGAAGTAGGACAGTTATTTGGTGTAACAAGGGAACGAATTCGTCAAATTGAAGCCAAAGCTTTACGTAAATTAAGGCATCCTTCACGTTCTAGAAAACTTAAAGATTATATGGGGGAATAAATGCAATTATCTAAAAGATTAAAAACAATTGCTGCAATGATTCCTAAAAATATGCCTGTTGTAGATATTGGTTGTGATCACGCATTATTGGATATTTATCTAACACAAAAAAAAACCAATATATGTACTGCAAGTGATGTTAAGATAAGCGTGTTAACGCACGCATATCGTAACATAAAAAAATATCATTTAGAAGATAAGATTGCGATTGTAAAAAGTAATGGTTTAGAAGCAATTCAATTACTACCCAATTCTATTGTTGTAATTGCAGGTATGGGAACTTCAACAATATTATCTATATTAGAAAATAAAAAAATAGATAGCTGTTCTTATTTAATTATTCAAACAAATAATGAATGGGATAGACTCAGAAAAGAGATCTCGCTAAAAGGTTTTTCTTTGGATCAAGAAAAAGTAGTAATTGAGCATGGAAAATATTATGTAATAATGAGATGGAAAAAAGGAATGGTGCGGTATACTGCAAAGCAATGCTTTTTAGGTCCATTGTTGATGAAAGAAAAAAATGACTTATACTTTTCTTATTTATTTCATCGATATCAATCTATATATCAAAAAATTCCATTTCATAAATGGAAAAAACGACATTATATTGCGAAAAGAATAAAATGGATTCAAAAAGAACTAAAGAAATAACTTTAGTTAACTAATTTTATTAAATAAAAAATGTAGGGCCACCCTCATTTAATGATTTTGAAGTTGTTTTGATATCATTAGTTGGTTGCGTTATCGTTTCGTTTACCTCGGTTGGAGTATCTACTTTTTTAAATTCATTCATAACACGAAACATTGTTTTCGCATTTTTCATAACTGGAGTTATTTGTCGAATAACTGGTATTGCTTGATTGGCAACACCTAGTACTTTTTGCGTTCCAGATAGAAGGGATCCCCATTTAATTCCACCACCACTAAGGAGTTTGGAGAATAATCCTGAAGATGTAGGCGCAGTTGGATAGATGCCAAAATAAGGGTTATAGTAATTCATAATCGTACTCCTTTCTAATTTATTATATGTTATTGAAAAAAATATTTTACAAAATCAAAAATATATAGTATAATAATTGTTAGTATAAGAATAGGGAGATTGGATGGTGTTTTTATGCAGAATATGAATAGGAAGATTTTTACCTTTCTTTATGATAGTATTAATATGATTGTTAATATACCTATTTTCATTATTCGTTATTTTTTCTTAGGTATTCTTTATACATTGTATTTTATAGTGTCTGTTATTATGATGCTTACTTATGGAACGCTAAAGTATTTTATTTTTGGAGTAACATTCTTAATTTATTTAATTTTAAAATTGTTTGTGAAAATATGTCGCGTATTTTATCGGTTATTCGATAAAACTTTTGGTTTTATTTTAGTACCAATTCGTAAGTCATTAGCAAAATCACGAGAGAAGAAACGAGAAAAACAGAGAATAAAAAGAGAGAAAAAAGAAGCTGAAATGTATGTCAACAAAGATATGAAGATTGAAAAACCGTCTATAGGAAAACAGTTTAAAGACTTCTTCAAAAAATTAGCTAGTATTCCAGCTACAATAATAAGTCGTTTTAAAAATAATGATTTCTCAAAAAATAAACGTAATAGACGTATGATGCAAACACAAGCCCTTTTAGTAAACTTTGAAGGGGAAGAAGCAGTGAAAAGTGCTGTGAAGGAATTGTATCAATATGAGGCTAAAGATCAAGATGGACATATTATTAAAGATTTCTTTGAAGCTTTTTCTAAAGTAGAAGTTCACTCTTACTTATTGAGTGAGGGATTTGAAGTTTATAAAATTAAAAAAGCAAGCAAATGGACTATTTTCTTGCGAGGACAAGTAAAAACCAATAAAACACGTATCAAAATCAAAGACTTAATCTTCTTTATTACACAACTTTCCACTTATTTAAAAGCAGGTATTCCATTGGTGGAAGCTCTTAAAATTTTATCTAGACAATTTAAAAATAAAAAATATCAAAAAATATTCAAAGCGATTGTATATGATTTGACGATGGGAGAAAGTTTTAGTAATGCATTAAGTAAACAAGGTGTTGCTTTCCCTAGATTATTTATTAATATGGTAAAAACAGCTGAGATGACAGGGGAGTTACCAGAAGTTTTAGATGATATGTATGATTATTATACAGAAACAGAAAAAACGAGAAAACAAATGATTACAGCAATGATGTATCCATCATTGGTTATGATTTTCTCTGTTGGAGTTATTACGTTTATTATGATGTTTGTTATTCCACAATTTGTCGAAATTTATTCTGAAATGGATGCAAGTCAAATTCCAGCATTTACAAGAGCAGTAATTGCTGTTAGTGATTTCTTGAAAGCAAATATTGTATATGTAATTATAGGTCTTGTGTTATTTGTTGTGATATTTATGTATATGTATAAAAAAATAAGGGGATTTAGAACTGTTGTTCAATGGGTTACAATGCATATTCCAATTTTTGGCGATACTATTATTTATAATGAAGTTACAATGTTTACAAAAACTTTCTCATCATTGCTAGCACACAATGTATTCATTACAGATAGTATGGAAATTTTGAATAAAATTACAAATAATGAAATCTATAAAATGATTATTTTGGATACCATTACCAATTTAGCAAAGGGAGATAAAATCTCAACCGCTTTTGCTAACCACTGGGCATTTCCAATCCCTGCCTATGAAATGCTAGTTACAGGAGAAAAAACTGGTGAACTATCTGAAATGATGGGGAAAGTAGCAACTTATTATCAACAGTTACATACAGAATCTGTTACAAGAATTAAGACATTCATAGAACCAATTTTGACAATTTTCTTAACTGTTATTGTTGGTATCATTATTTTAGCAATCGTTATACCAATGTTTGGTATGTATTCTACAATTCAAAATTACGGGTGAGTTAGGTGGTTGAAGTATGGAAATATATTATACAATTGTTCTATTTGTTTTTGGAACAGTGCTTGGGTCTTTTTACAATGTAGTAGGCTATCGTTTGCCAAAAGGAGAATCCCTTTTATTTCCATCTTCACATTGCACCAAATGTAATCATAAATTAGGGGCAAGTGAACTTGTTCCTATTTTTTCTTATCTATTTTTAGGGGGAAAATGTAAGAGTTGTGGGCAGAAAATTTCTTTGTTCTATCCAATATTTGAACTTTGTTCAGGCTTGCTATTTGCATGTAGTTTTCTCATTTTTGGATTTTCGGTACAACTTTTAGTAGCCCTTACATTTATATCTGCAATGTTAATTATTATTATTAGTGATTATCAAACGATGATTATTCCAGATGAAATTTTACTTATTAGCTCAGCTTTATTGTTAATTGAAATTGGTGTAGGTCAAGGATGGCATGGTGCACTTGAAGCACTTCTATCCGGGGTACTATCTTTTCTAACGATGTATGTTTTCAAAAAAATTGGTGATTTTCTATTTAAAAAGGAGTCCATGGGTGGTGGAGATATAAAGTTAATGTTTGTTTTTGGTCTTACATTAGGATATGCAATGTCGATTTTGAGTGTATTTATCGCTTCCTTTATTGCATTACCAGTTGCAGTTTATTTTGTAATGAAATATGGTAATCAAAAGTATATTGAAGATGATGAAATTCCAGAACATAGTATTCCTTTTGGACCTTTTTTGGCCATCGCATCCATCGTATTATTACTATCAAGAATCGATTTTAATTTTATAATAGATTTATTATCTCATTAAATTGTAACAGTGGTTTAATTTGTAAAAAGTAGGGGAGTATATAATAATCGTGATGTGTAATACATCACCTTTTAAATATTTAAATTAAAATTTTATAAGACTATAAAAAATATTTTTATTCAGATAACAAGATGCTTTTCTATAGCGAAAAGATTATAAATGAATTTTTGAAATCTTTATTTGGATTTACTTTTATCAAAACTAGACAATTAAATTTGAATCTGTTACAATGATATTGGAAAGAATAGGTGAAAATCATGCAGAAAAAAATAAATAAATTTATATGGTTATTGATACCTATCTTGCTTTTGATGATTGGAATTTTAGTTGGATTGACCAAACAACATTCTAATATATTTGAACAAAATTTTTTTTATATGGATACCTATATTTATGTTAAATTGGATGAACAAGATGAAAACAAAGCTAAGAAAGCTTTAGAAAAAATAGATTCTATTTATCAAGATTATCATATACTAGCAGATCGTTATCAGGAATATGAGGGGATTCATAATATTTATACAATTCATAATAATCAAGAGACAGATGATACGCTTCCATTAGATCCCAGATTATATGACATGATTCAATATGGAAAAGATTGGTATATAAAAAGTAATGGAAAGATTGATATTAGTATGGGAAACGTATTAGATGTATGGAAAAGATTTAGAACAAATCAAAGTGGAATTCCAACCTTAGAAGAATTACAAGTTTCCAATACTTCATCTATTGATGATATTATTTTGTTGGACAATTATAAAATACAAAATAATCATGTCAATATTGATTTAGGGGCAATTGCAAAAGGATATGCGACAGAAATGGTGGGTCAATACTTAGAATCTATTGGTATTAAGAATTATTTAATTAATGCAGGTGGAAATGTCAAAATAGGTATACCTAGGGAAAAGGAAAAATTTTCAGTTGGGATAGAAGATCCAAATAGTAAAACAGGAGATGTTTTTAAAGTAGTTTATGGAAAAAATATTAGTATAGTGACGAGTGGTGGATATGAACGATATTATGAATTTGAGGGAAAAAAATACCATCATATTATAGATCCTGATACCTTAATGCCTAGTAGTCATTTAAAAAGTGTGACAGTAATTGCAGAGGATAGCCGTTTGGGGGATGTGCTATCCACCACTTTATTTTTATTACCATTAGATCAAGGACAAATGTTAGTCAATCAGTTGGGGGTAGAAGCAATTTGGTATACCGCAGACAATCTTATTGTCACTTCCAAAGGATTTGATGCCTATGAACAAAAGTGATCAAAAATTAGCGATTATAATAAGTTTTATTTGTATTGTTTTTATTCTTATATTCCATTTCAACAAAAATGAACAAGAAAAAGTAGCTTTGGTTTATTATAAAAATGAATTAGTAAAGACCATCCCACTATTAGAAGAATCACAAGAATACCAAGTTTTAGGAAAAAATGGAATTGTTACCTTAGAGTCTAAACAAGGAAAAATAAGGGTTAAGCAAGAAAATAGTCCTTTACATATTTGCTCTCGTCAGGGTTTTATTCAAAATAGTACAGAAATAATTGTTTGTTTACCAAATCAAATTGTTATTAAAATTAAAGAAAAAGACAATATAGATACGATTGTGAGGTAATTTATGGAGTATCAAAAACTAACAAGATTATCCATGTTTTTGGCGCTTTCTATTTTATTATCTATTTTAGAAAGTTTGTTGCCAATGATTGGAGGACATATTCCTGGAATGAAATTAGGAATTGCGAATGTTATCACTATAGTGGTTTTGCTGCATTATGGCTATAAGGAAGCTTTTGGAATTACGATTCTCCGTGTCTTGGTAATGGGAATTTTAAGAACAGGTATATTTAGTACAGGCTTCTTTCTTAGTTTAGGAGGTGCCCTTTTTAGTGTAAGTGCAATGTCGATTGTAAAACAAAGCAAATTATCTATTATTGGAATCAGTATTGTTGGAGCTATATTCCATAGTATTGGCCAAATTGCGGTTGCGACAGTTTTGCTTCATTTACCAAACCTTATCTACTACCTTCCTTGGATGATTTTATTATCCATGTTGACAGGAGGTATCATTGGTTATTTTGCTAAACAGATTATTCGTAATTGTAAAATATGAAAATATCGGTTATAATAGAAATAGAATAGGAGAATTATATATGAAAAAATTAAGTTTATTTTTGATTACAGTTTCTATCTTCTTGTTGTGTGGCTGTGAGAAAGTCGAAAAAGAAGGAAGTTATAAAACAGGAACTTATACTGGTGTTGTTCCTTATGAATCTTATGGAAAAAATTATGTAACGACTGCTACTATTTATGTAGGAAAATATGGAAATATCGAAGCTTGTTTCATCGATTCTACTTATCAGACAGATCGTGGTGATATTACAACGAAAAAAGCCTTAATGGATGCTTATGGTATGAAAGAAACATCTGCAAATATTGGTGTGATTCCAGGTGGTGCAGAATGGTATGAACAAGTTGCACAAATTGAAAAAAAAGTAATTGAAGAACAAAATTTGGATTGGGTAAAATGGACAGATACAAAGAAAACAAAATTAGATTTAGATGTAATTAGTGGGGTCACAATTACAGCTGATACTTATATAAAAGCGGTAGAACAAGCGTTAGAACAGGCTAAAAAATAAGGATATGCTTCCTTATTTTTATTGATAGTCCATATGTAATCATAGGAAGAAAAATTATTGTTGCCTATCCTTGCACAATTTTTATTAGGAAATTATGCACAAAAATAATGATATCTTCTTTCTTTACTTTTATGGTATTATTTTGTATAATAAAAAATCAAGAGAGAGGGTAAATAGATGAAAATGAATGATAGAATTCCTTTATACCTTGATAAAAAGGTTTCCATGTTATTAAAAGTAAATGCGCAAAGGCCAAATTCAAGAAAAGAATTACATTATTTAAGGGCAGTCAATAATTTTATTGAGAATGCACATTATCTTTCTTATCATGAAAGTTTAAAGGCGGTTGCTTATTTTGTAAGTTTAATAGAAAACAAGAAATATAGTGTAGAAGTTTTTTATCCTACACTTGCTGATCCATACTACTATAGTGGTCAAAATACATTGCAAACAAAACATCTTGTATGTTTGGTAGAAGAGGAAAAATTAGAAGAAGCAACTACTGAAATGAAGGCAAGATTTGATTGTAAACTGCGTCCAATCTTTCCTGTTCAGCATGTCCAGAGTGAAGCAGAATTTAATCAAATCAATCATTATTTACAAGTTCCAAGTGACAATTATATACAATTAACTTATGGTGACAATTTTATAAACCATTTTGATGTCTCAAATTTTATTGGAATTTATTATAATGGAGGACTAAAAAAAGAAGAAGAAAGAAATTTGTTCCTCCATCATTCCTGCTTATGTGATTCAAGATATTCTTACATCTTAGACTTTACAGATACGCTTGTAATGCAACAGTTAGAAAAAGGGGAATACCTCACTTACTTAGAAATGAAAGAAGTAGCTGAAAGACTTGCTTCTACTTATAAGCAAGAAAAATTGAAAATAAAAGTCTAAAAGATATTTTAAAATGTCTTTTCTTTTTGGCAATTTCACAAAAACTACAAATTTTTCTGTATAATATAGAAAAGAAGGAAGTGATACTATGACTGTACTCATTGTAGATGATGAAGAAAAAATAAGAGAAGTTGTAAAGGAATATGCCGAAAATGAGAATTACGATGTAATCGAGGCAACAAATGGAAAAGAAGCAGTTGAACTTGTAAAACAACATGCCATTGATGTGGTTGTATTGGATATTATGATGCCAGTATTGGATGGTTTTTCTGCTTATCAAGAGATAAAAGCATATAAAAATATTCCAACCATTATGTTATCAGCACGTAGTGAAGAATATGACAAATTGATGGGTTTTCATTTAGGAATCGATGATTATTTAACCAAACCATTTAGCCCAAAAGAATTAATCGCAAGAATAAAAGCAATTACCAAACGTTATCAAAAAAGGGAAAAAGATTGTTTTGTTTATCATGATTTTATAGTTGATTATAAAGGACACACAGTAAAGATAGAAAATCAAGAGATTAAACTGACACCAAAGGAATATGAATTATTGGTTTATTTTATAGAAAATGAAGGAATTGCGCTATCTAGGGAACAGTTACTTAGTACTTTATGGGGCTATGACTTTTTTGGGGATGATAGAACAATTGACACACATATCAAAATGTTGCGTGGAAATTTAGGAAAATACAGAGATTTAATTACCACAGTTAGAACAGTAGGTTATAAATTTGAAATCGAAAAATTGTAAACTTACACATAAAGTATGGCTTTATTTAATTCTTTTTTCTGTTGCTATACTTACATTTTTATGGCTATTTCAAGTTTTACTCTTAAATACCTATTATGAACATGTGAAAATTAATGATATACATAAGATTGCATCTTTGATAGAAAAAAATTATTTATCGGAAAATTTTCAAGAACTGATTGATAATATTACTTTTGACAAAGGCGTTTGTATTGAAATGATACAAAATGGAAACCCCTTTTACTCTACTAACAGTTATAGTCGAGGTTGTTTAGAATCCGATACCTCCATTATTACTTACCCCTATAAAAAAGAATTTATAAATAGTGGCGCAGAAAACAAAAGCTATAAAATTGTGAATCAAAAATTTCATAATAAGACATTGGTACATGCATTAAAATTGGATAAAGAGACATTTGTTTTTATTAATGTATCTTTAGAACCACTTGGTTGGGCAACTAATATTTTAGCCAGTCAATTGGTATATGTAACAATACTTGTTTTCATACTTTCTTTTTTAATCAGTTATTTTATATCTAGAAAAATATCAAAACCGATTGTTCATTTAACCAATTCTGCTCAGGAATTAGCAAATGGAAATTTTAAAGTAAAATTTGATACGCAAACAGATATACAAGAATTGAATCAACTTGCGGATACTCTAAATCATGCGGAAGAAGAGCTTGGAATAACAGAAGAATTAAGGCGTGATTTATTAGCGAATGTCTCGCACGATTTAAAAACCCCACTTACTATGATTCGAGCTTATGCGGAAATGATTCGAGATTTAAGTTATAAAAATGAAAAGAAAAGGAACAATCATTTAAATACGATTATAGAAGAAACAGATCGTTTAAATGTGCTTGTAAATGATATTTTAGAACTTTCTAAAATGCAAGCTGGGGTAGAGGCATTACAAGTAGAACTGTTTGACCTGCATCAATTAATAGAAAGTATTTTAAAAAAATTTTCTTATTTAAAAGAAAAAAAACAAATTTATTTTTCTTATGATAATCAAAAAACACAAATGGTTAAAGCGGATCAAAAAAGAATTGAACGTGTGCTATATAATTTAATTAGTAATGCAATCACATACGTAGGCACTGATCAACAAGTTCTCATTCATATAGAAGAAAAGGAAACTACAATTCTTATTGAAATCATTGACCATGGAAAAGGAATTACTTCTCAAAATTTACCATTTATTTGGGATCGTTATTATAAAATTGACAAGAATCATAGAAGAGAAGAAAGTAGCACAGGGATTGGTTTATCCATTGTAAAAAGCATTATGGAACAACATCATATGCCATATGGGGTCCGTTCAGAAAAAGGAAAGGGAACAACTTTTTATGTAGAGTTAGAAAAAGCATAACTTGCTTTTTTGAAAAACTTTATTTATAATAAAGCTTCACAGGTGATTGCATGAAAAAATGGAATAATAAAAATGATGCTGAAATTTTATTACAAATGAAACAAGTGATTTTAAATCAATTGTCTAATGTGAGTAGTAAAGAATTCGCATCCAAGAATCAATTAACGCAAGTGCATATGATTTTAAATTTTTATAATGGAATTTCTTCCTTATCTTCTTTTACTCAAATTTATTTTACAGTCGTGAAAAATGGAATATATAATAGGGTACCAGAAGAAATTCATATTGACAGATTTCTTTCGGAAAAAGTTATCAGTGATCTTATCCAATATTTTGCAAACGATTATAGAAAAATTTGTAAGATACAAAACAGTAAACAAGAGATTACCTTTTCTATTCCTTGGTATTATACAAGTGGTAATGGAAAAGCATTTGACTGTCAAATTTGTCTTTTTTTAGATTTTTATGGGTGTTTAACTGCTGAAGAATTGATGGCGCAATACTTAGAAAATACTGTTCTAAAAAATGAATTGGCATTTCCTCAAACAGAGGGATTCCAAAAAATAAAGTGATTTTTGTTCTAAAAAGATACGATTCTGCATTGATTGATTAAGAGATGATAATATGATAAATTCAAAGTTACTTTTGTTTTCAGAAATAGAAGGATATCCAATGTCTATTCGTCTTAGAAATTTCTTAGAACACTTATTAGCTTATTCAAAAGTAAAAATAGATTATAACATGGAAGAGCAATGTTATGAAATTGGGATTTTTAAAGATAAAAAGCTTTATTATGGAATTCGTATGGTTTTATTACCTACGAAAATCCTATTTTATTTTGTGGATCATTTTATACAACTTGGGATTACTTATATATGTGAAAATAATATAGGAAAGAGGCAAAATATTTCTTACAATACGATATTCAATTATGAATATCATCGAAATAATATGTATTGCCAATACAGAGAAACGTCTAGATATGATTCTAATCAAAATGAGATAAAAAGATATATATGGAAGAAATATGGGCAACAAGAATTTTATGAGACAATTCAAAATTATTTAAATTATGTAGTTAGAATAGAAGAATCATATACAGAAAGAAAATATTATATCTATTGTTTATCAGAAGAAGAACTTATGAAACAAAAAAATGGAAAGTTTTATTTACCTTATCCAAGCACTTCAATTGATGTATCTACATTGAGAGAAGTTCAAAAGCGAAAAATGTAGTTCTTTTTTTTTAGCCTAAAATCTGCTATAATGAAAAAGGTGAGATATATGATTTATTTATTATATGGTCTTGAAGATTTCTTAATCCATAGAGAAATTAAAGAAATTATAAAAAAAGAAGAAATAGATGAAATCAATTTAAATCATTATGATTTGGAAACTCATAGTTTAAAAGAGATTATAGAAGATGCAGTTACAATCTCTTTGTTTGGAGAAAAAAAAGCAATTATCATTGAAAATAGTTACATTTTTACATCTTCAAATAATAAAAAATTACCAGAACAACCATTAGAATGTTTAACAGATTACTTAGAACATCCAAATCCATCTACGATACTATTATTTATTGTGAATAAGGAGACAATTGATTCTAGAAAAAAAATAGTGACACAATTAAAAAAAGTAGGGAAGGTATTCGAATTTGTTCCTTTGGAAAATGAAGTTTCTTTTGTTACTAATATGTTAAAGCCTTATTATATGCAATTGAGCGATTATTCATTCTTCATTAATCGTGTAGGTCATAATCTTTCTTTATTAGAACAAGAAATAGAAAAATTAAAAATTTATAAAAATGAAGTGTTAGAGATTACAAGACAAGATATTTTAGATATTACTTGTAAAACAGTTGATATTGATATTTTTACCTTAATTGAAGATATTGTATTGAAAAATAAAGAAAAAGCTTTAGAAAGTTATACAGAGATGATCAAATTAGGGGAAGAGCCTATCAAAATTATCATTATGTTGGCGAATCAATTTCGGATTATGTATCAAGCAAAACAATTATTAAAAAGGGGATATTCTGAAAAAAATATAGCGAGTCATTTGGATATTCACCCATATCGTGTGAAATTGGCTTTAGAAAAAAGTCGAAAATTTCAGGAAGAGGATTTACTATCTTATTTAAAACAGTTAGCAAACTTGGACTATGAAATTAAAAGCGGAAAAATGGATAAAAACATAGGATTAGAATTATTTATATTAAATGTATAAAGAAAACAGATCGCATTGGATCTGTTTTTTAAAATTCCATATTCATTAAATCTTCATCGTCATCAAATGTAGAGGCAGTCGTCTGTTGTACTGGTGCTGGTTGTGGTGTGATAGGCTGTACTGGTTTAATTTTATTTATATCAGATTCTATTGACTGGTTAAAGAATGTGTCAATATCTAAATTTTGTTCATTTACTTCAGGCTTTGGAGGAATAGGATTTAATTCTTCTGGATGTTCTTGATGCTCTTGTGCAATGCTGGTAAAATCAAGCGCTGATTTCAAATCATAAGAACCACTATCTTGACGATCATCATTTTCTAATTCAATTAATTTTAGCACTTCTTCAAAAGTTGTTAGTCCTGCTGCAACTTTTTCAAGTCCATCTTCTAATAATGTAGTTACATCTGCTCGATACACGAGCTCTCTTAATTTTTCTTTTCGAAGATTACTACTAATGGCATCTTTAATTTCCTGGTTTACTAAAAGAACTTCTTGAATTGCTATACGACCTTTGTATCCATTTCCACAAATCTCACAACCCTCTGTTGTATAAATTTCATCAATTTCCCGGTGAAGCACTCGTTTGAATAATTCTTTTTCATATTGATTGGTTTTCTTTTTCTTACAACAGTGTGTACACAAACGTCGTGCTAATTTTTGCGAAATGATTCCTGTTAATGCACTTGCAAGTAAGTAACGCTCTACTTCCATATCTAGTAAACGTTCGATTGTATTTAAGGAACTGTTGGTATGGATTGTAGATAATACGATATGTCCTGTAATAGAGGCACGTACTGCAATACGAGCAGTTTCTGTATCACGAATTTCTCCAATCATAATTACGTTTGGATCTTGACGTAAAATAGAACGAAGTGCATTAGCAAATGTTAAGCCAATTTCACTATTTGTTTGTACTTGGTTGATTCCTTCAATATTCATTTCAATAGGGTCTTCTACTGTAATGATATTTGTTTCTTCACGATTCAATTTCTGCAAGATTGAATATACAGTTGTAGATTTACCTGACCCTGTTGCTCCTGTTACTAGTATAATTCCATTTGGCATTGCGATCATTTTTAATACTTTTTGATAATTTCGTTCACTAAATCCTAATGTTTCAAGACCACTAGAACTCATACTGTAATCCAAAATACGAACAACAATCTTTTCGCCACCAAGGCCACCAACTAAAACGGGTAAACAAGAAACACGCAAATCCAAATTAATATCTTGTAAAGTTACTTTAATCGCACCATCTTGTGGCAATCTCGATTCTGTAATATTCATACCTGAAATAATCTTAATACGCGTCACTAAATTTTTTCTAATGCTATTAGGTACTTTTGCATAATCAATCAAAGTACCATCAATACGAATACGAATTCGCATATAGTCTTCTAATGGGTCAAAATGAATATCACTTGCGCCTCTTTTACTAGAGTCCACTAGAATCTCATTTACAACTTCTACTACTGGCGTTTTATCATAATCAAAATTTTTTAACATGATTTACATCCCCTTTATATCCTTTTTATTCACTTTAGGACTAGCATTTATCCTGAATCTATTATATAATAGTTTTGTAAGAAATACAAGAAAAAGGAGTTAACTTATGAAAAAAAATAGCAAAGGATTTACTTTAATTGAAACTTTACTTGTTTCTACATTTGTGATTGGAACGCTTGTTTATTTATATGTCCAGTTTTCCAATATCAAAAAGACTTACGACATTAGTTTTACAAGAGATACAATACCTAGTTTATATTATGTTCAAAATATTGTATCTTATTTAGAAAATACGGATATTAGTGATATAACGAAAGCATTAACTACTAAAGAATATGTTGAAATTGAATCTTGTGTGTTTACAACATCAGCGAGTGATTATTGTAAACGTTTAATGTGGTTAGCAGATGTGAAAAAAGCGGTAGTTGTAAAAGACGATTTATCAAAATTAAAAGAACAACTCCAAACAAAGTCAAGCAATCTTTTTAGTGAAACAATGGATCAGTATATTTTGAGTTTATCAACATCTCGTTTTGCAAAAAATAGATTAGTTGTAGAATTTAATGATGGCACAGTAGCTTCTTTGCAAATGAAGTAGAAAGGGGAATTTACATGAAAAAAAAGGGTTTTACATTGATTGAACTTGCTGTTACATTTAGTTTAGTTACTGTGATTACAATTTTATTATTTGAAATTATTATTTCATTGAGGGAAATTTATATCAAAGGAGATTTACAAACAACTATGTTAAGTAAACAAGGAATTTTAACAAAGAAAATCAGTAATGATTTAGAAAAATTGAAATTAAAAAAATATTCTAGTTGTGGAGAACATTGCATTACTTTTGAATATCAAACAGGAGATTCTTATAATTTATCCATTGATTTGGAAAAACGGATCATTCGTTATCATGACTATTCCTGGCAATTACCAACAGGAGCGACTTTAGGAACAATCCACATTGATACTTATAAAGGAACAAATGCAAGTACTACAGTAAATGATTCTTTGTTAAAACTAGAAATTCCTGTAGAACATAAGTTATTAGAACGCGAGTATGGGATTTCTATTATTTATCAGTACAGTTCCGCCATTCTGCCGATTCCTCCTTCTAATTCAGAACCACCTGTGACTCCTAACCAGTAACTGCTAAATTCATAGCAGATAACTGCGATATAATTTATTTTTGAAACAATGTTATATAAAAAATTGAATCCAAAAATCAAATAGGAAAAAGACTAAGATACCTGCAATTGCACTATGTAAAATACGTGCTGTAAAAAAAGGCAGGTATTTTATTTTTGTATCACTTAAAATACTAATTACTTGCATATGAACACTGAATCCTCCAAATGATAAAATCATTACAGTTAATACACTTTTTATTTTTAAAGGAATATTTAACATACTTACATATTTTAGTCCTTGTGTCATTTCAACAAACCCATTTAAAATACTTTGATATAAAGAATTTATGTTTAAATTATTATCAATAATTGTCGTAAGTACTAAAAACATTGTAACTGTTCCTAAAATCAGGAGTAGGGTTTGAATACTATTGGTTAAAGCAGTTGTAATCATTGCACCAAACGTTTTCTCGTTGTGAATTCTTTTTTGATGCATAGCTATAATTGCGGATTTAATAGAAATGTGATTTTTTGAAACATTGCTTTTATGATAACTGCGAAATATAAGTCCAATCAAGATATTGGTCATATAATGACAGATTAAAATCAAAAATCCAACTTCTTTATTTTTCAAAAATAAAAGAGAAACTGTACCTAAAACAAATAAAGGATTGGAAAAATGTGAAAATGTTAATATTTTAGAAGCCTCTTCTTCATCTAATAATCCTTTTAAATAGAGTTCTCTTGTATACTTTGCATTGCTTGGAAAGCCAGATACTAAACTCATAAAAAAAACAAAAGATGCTGCACCATTCATACAAAATATTTTTGCCATTAAGGGTCTGAATAATTCTGATATAAATTCAACAAATCCATAATATATTAAGATTTCTGATAAAACAAAAAAAGGGAATAAGGAGGGAAAAATATTATTTTGCCAAATTTGAAAAGAGAATATCACTGAGTCCATAATGGTCTTTGATTCTGTCAAAATTTCAAAAGCAATAAATAACAAAAGAAACAATATAAAAATACTTGTACATATTTTCTTCATAGTTTACACCTACTTTTTGTTCAATTATATGATATAATGAATAAAATAGTCATAAAATAGGAAAGAAAGGATTCGATTTATGATAAAACAAGTATGCAAAAAAATAAAACAAATTGTAACTGAAAATATTAAATTTTTTATTTTATTTTTCTTATTGTTATTTACTTTAACTTATGAATTTCCTTATTATATTGAAACTCCAGGAGGAACAATTGATGTGACAGATCGAATTGTTGTTGAAAATGGATATTCTGCAAATGGATCGTTTCATCTTGCATATGTATCTGAATTAAAAGCAACTATTCCTACATTGTTGCTTGCCAAATTAAAAAAAGATTGGGATATTATTGAAAAAAATGAAGTTGTAATGGAAAATGAAAATGCAGATGAGGTATATTTAAGGGATAGAATGCAGTTAGAAGAAGCCAATCAAAATGCAATTTTAGTTGCTTTTAAACAAGCAAATAAGGAAGTCACTATTGAAAATCAACAATTGTTTGTAACCTATATTGATGCTACTGCAAAAACAGATTTAAAAATAGGGGATCAAATAATTCAAGTCTTTAATACTCCTATTTCTAGTAAAATAGAATTAAGTCAAATTCTAAAACAATATTCAGTTGGTGATACCATACAATTTACAGTTATCAGAAATCAAAAAAAACTAGAGGTTAAAGCAGAAATGATTTTAGTTCAGGAGATTCCTATGATAGGTATTATGTTGCATGAAAAATTAGAATTAGAAACATCTCCAGAAGTAGAATTTCATTTTAAGTCATCTGAGTCAGGTCCTTCAGGCGGTCTTATGATGACATTGGCAATCTATAACCAATTGACAGAAGAAGATATTACTCAGGGTAAAAAAATAGTAGGGACAGGAACGATTGATGCCAATGGAAAAGTAGGGGATATTGCAGGGGTTAAGTATAAATTAAAAGGTGCTGAAAAAGGAAAAGCTGATATTTTCTTTGTTCCCAATGGGAAAAACTATGAAGAAGCCATTCGCTTAAAGGAGCGTTTACATTATAAAATTGAAATTGTAGGAGTGAATACTTTTGAAGAAGCTTTAGAATATTTAAAGAAGTATGTGAAATAGGGTTTCTTTTCAAGGCAACATGTTGTTTGGCATGAAAAATATTATAGTATAGAAAATAAGTGGGAGAACGATCATAAAATTATCCAACATAAATAAAAGTGAGACATCTCACTTTTTATTTTGCTTCTATATAAATGTTTTTATCATAAATATGTTCTTTTGTATCTTCCTGTTCTAACATTTCAGTTGAAATTAAGAAAAATGTGTGTAAAAGCATATTTTCGCCATTAGATACAACAGGATCGTCCCATGTTAAATCTAAATGTTTCCATTCTTTATTGATGTATACTAAATTCCATATATGTTTTGGACTAGAAATTTTATAATTTGGTATGTTCATTTTATCTAAAAACAAAGCCATCGCATCTGTATATCCACCACATACAGCTTTCCCAAAAAATAAAGCGCCATAAGCAGTATTGGAAGGGGATAAACTACGTTCTTTTAGATTATAAGTAGAAGCATATTCTTGATCATATACAGTGTGTGTGATGATATAATCGTGAATTACTCGAATTTTCTTTTCGGTATTCATAGTTTCTGTTATTAACTCTTGATAAAGCTGATCTACTTTTTCTTCTAATTGTTGTCGTTGCTTTGGAGTATACAAACGTTCAAACTGAATATTAACTCTTCCTAAAGAGCTTATATCTACATAAATTTTGTTATATGCATTTAAAGTAGAGGCAAAATTATTGATATTAGATAGGGTAGTACTATCCTGTGTAAGGCTTCTTACATCATTCATACATGTTGGATAGGATTCTTCACAATAAAAAGTAAGTGCGCCCCAACCACCATCTAATGCAGTATAAAATAAATTTAGAATATCTTGTTTGTTTTGTGGAGAAAAATTATCTGTCTTTTGAATATAAGCCCAATTTTGAGCTCTTTCATAAGAATTCGATTCTAAGACTTTTAAAGTATCATGGTAAATGAAATTGACCATGATATATCGTATAATTGGACCTCTATAAGTGTATAAACAAAATAAAGTTATTAAACAAAGAATTGTGCCAAATAATTTTTTCATAAGCATCACCTATTATAACTATATCATTAAAATTCATTTTTCAAAACAAAAAAATGATAGAAATATCATTTTTATGAAACGAAAAGTAAATGATTACATGTTATTCACTTTAATTGTTAAACGTGATTTATTACGTGCTACATAATTTGCAGTAACGACACCAGCTGCACATGCCTTATCAATTTTTTTGATTGCCACGTGTAAAGCTTCTTCAGCTTTTGCTTTATCTTTAGAAACAACTGCTTTTTCTACATTTTTAATTGCTGTTTTCATACTTGCTTTAAAAGCATTATTGTTTGCTTTTCTTTTTGCAATGGTCTTTACAGCTTTCTTTGCATTCTTCATATTTGGCATAATCTCACCTCCATGTCATCACTAATCTATTCTATTCTAGCAAATTTTATAAAAAAATGCAATAAAAAGTAATTATTTGGGAAAAATATAAATAGGGTGAAGAAAAATGAATCATGAGATTGATTTAAGTAAATATAGAATAAGAACGGATTTAGCAGTAGAGGCAATTGAAAATAGTGATGCCAAAAGTGGGATAGAAGAAGTGGTACATGAGGAAGAACAAATAAAAATTACGGAAATCACATTGGATGAAAGTATTGCTTCTTCTATTCAAAAAAAAGCAGGAAATTATATTACAATCGAATTTAAAGATGTAAGCGATCATCACAACAGAGAAAATGTAAAACAACAATTTATTAAATATTTTCAAAAATTGCTTGCAAAATGTCAGATTCAAAAGGATGACAGTTGTTTGATTGTGGGGCTTGGAAATCGAAAGTCTACACCTGATGCTTTAGGACCACTTACGATTGATCAAATTTTAGTAACCAATCACTTATTTCTTTTAGATTATCCTGAAGAAGGCTTTCGCCCTGTAAGTGCTATTACACCTGGTGTAATGGGAGAAACTGGTATTGAAACAAGTGAGATGGTTGAAAGCATTATTCAAACGTTAAAACCCGATTTTGTAATTGTGATTGATGCCTTGGCAAGTCAATCGATTACAAGAATTAATACCACAATTCAGATGAGTAATACAGGCATTCATCCAGGAAGTGGAATTGGAAATAGTAGAAAAGAAATCAGTAAGGAAACATTAGGAATTCCCGTTCTTGCGATTGGAATTCCAACTGTAGTAGATGCTGTTACTGTAGTCAGTGATACATTACAATTTTTGCAAAAATTTTATTCATTTCAAAAAGATTTTTCTCATAATCCAATGCAAAAAATGGTACATGGCTCTATGAATTATTTGAAGCAGAATATAAATGTAAATGAGGAAGAAAAAAAAGAACTATTTGGAATTCTTGGCTCTTTTAATGCAGAGGAAACAAAAACACTTATTCATGAGGTTTTAACTCCTGTTGGATACAATTTGATGGTAACTCCAAAAGAGGTAGATTTTGTGATGAATCATTTAAGTGATATTTTAGGGAATGGAATTAATCAGGCTCTCCATGAAAAAGTAAATGAAAACGTTTAGTTTTTTCTAAACGCTTTATTTCTATTACATATATACCAATATAGAAGAAACATACATTAAAACCATCGCAATCAATAAAACAATCGCAACAATTCTTTGTACGTTGATTGTTTTTTTTGTTTTCTTTTTCATTTAGTTCACCTCTATCAATACTATTATACAATAAATTTTTAATTTTTGGAATATTGTTCTATATAGTTTCATATCCTTCAGTAGAGGTGGCAATATGAATAAAACAATGGACAAGCTCAAAGAAAAAGCACATGCAAACAAAAGAATCATACTATTTTTAAGTGGATTATCTCTGATTGGTATAATTTTTGGTTCTCTTTTTATTACAATCATTTCAAAAGAAGATCAAACATTAGTGCAATCTTATATTGAAAAGTTTATGCAGTCTGTTCAAGCTGGAAAACTGAGTTATTTAGATGCAATTAAAAATACATTAATTTCCAACCTTAGTTTTACAACTATTATTTGGTTACTTGGTATTTCTATAATTGGGATTCCGATTATTGTATTTATGTATTTTACAAAATCTTTTATAATTGGCTTTACAGTTGCTTCTTTCATTTTGAAGTATAAATTCAAAGGAATCATTTATGCAGTTATTTATATTTTTCCGCATCATTTTATCAATTTAATTGTATTTACTTTGTTATTGGTATATGCAATCAAATTTTCCTATTATTTGCTTACATCTATTTTGAAGAAAAGAACAATTCATTTGAAAACATTAATGAATCCTTATTTTCGCATTTTTATGATTGTCGTTATTTCGTTATTCATCACAGCGATTTATGAAACATTTGCTGTTCCTTATTTTGTAAAACAAATTATAAGTGTAGTAAAATAAAACAGGCACCTGTTTTTTTCTTTCACAACATGCTATAATGAGTATAGAAATTGGGTGGTTGTTATGAAAAAAGTAGTAATAGGAATGAGTGGAGGAGTCGATAGTAGTGTAGCAGCTATTTTGCTTCAGCAGCAAGGATATGAAGTAATTGGTTTATTTATGCGTAATTGGGATAGTAGTTTGAATAATGATATTTTGGGGAATCCTACTTTACAAAACGATATTTGTCCACAAGAACAAGATTATAATGATGCATTAGCGGTTTGTAAAAAATTAGCAATTCCTTTATATCGAGTTGATTTTGTAAAAGAGTATTGGGATTTTGTTTTTACTTATTTTTTGGATGAGTTAAAAAAAGGGCGCACGCCAAATCCCGATATCATGTGTAACAAATATATTAAATTTGATTTATTTGCAAAAGAAGCAATGAAATTAGGGGCTGATTATATTGCCACTGGACACTATGCAAGAACAAAGGGAAACAAACTTTTACGTGGAAAAGATTCGAATAAAGATCAAACTTATTTTTTATCTCAATTATCCAATGCACAATTAATAAATGTTTTATTTCCAATCGGTGATTTGAATAAAAAGGAAGTTAGAAAAATTGCTGAGGAGTATGATTTAATAACTGCTGGCAAAAAAGATTCAACGGGTATTTGTTTTATTGGTGAAAGAAATTTTACAAGTTTTTTAAAAAATTATTTGCCAAATACACCAGGTCAAATTGTAAATATTGAAACCAATGAAGTTGTAGGGGAGCATATTGGACTCATGTATTATACCATTGGTCAAAGAAGAGGTCTTAACTTAGGGGGAAACGAAAATAGACTATTTGTTGTAGGTAAAAATTTAAAGGACAATATTCTTTATGTTGCCCTAGGAGAAGATAATCTATATTTATACAGTGATTATTGTATTGTAGATACAGTTAATTGGATTAGTGATTCAAAACCATTAACTTGTACTTGTAAATTCCGTTATCGTCAGCCTGATAATGAAGTTCAATTGGAGTATTTAAAAAATGGTGAAATATTAGTTCTATATCCACAATTGGTCAAATCTGTAACGCCTGGACAAGCTTGTGTGTTTTATGCAGAAGAAGAATGTCTAGGTGGCGGAATTATTAAGGAAGTTGGAAGGAATCATCAAAAATTATGGTATTTGTAACTATACTTTTTCTTTACACTTGACATTATCCGACAAAACAACTAAAATGAATAGTAGGAGGTTTTATGATATATGGATAGATTAAACGAAATTTTACATGAACTAGGTATATCAAAAGTAAAACTTGCCAAATTTTTAGGGGTATCTAGACAAATGATTTATAATTATTTGGAGTTAGATGATATCAATAAATGGCCAAAGGACAAAAAAGTTTTATTATTAAATTTATTAGGTATTAAGTCGGCTGATGAATTAGGTCAAATTAAAGTAGATACGGATTATATTTTAAGTGTAGAATCTCGAATCAATTCTTTGTTTGATAATACCATTAAGTCGGAGGCCTCAACAGATGCTTCTACAATATATGAAGGATTGGGGAAAAAACAAAAGGAATTATTATCTAATATTATTGGAATATTAAAAGAAAATTTAGAAGATGATTCAGATCATGGAGGAGATATATATAATCAATATCTCTATTTATACCATTTCATTCAAGCAATGAGTACTTCTAAGGAATTAAAATATATATTGGGGTATATCGCTAAGGCTGCTGGTTTTATTAAACCTTTAGAATATGTATTTGATGAAGAAGAACAATTTATGTTTGAAAGTATAATGTTTTCCGCAATGACTTTATATAATGGTGGGGGAGTGTCTAAAACAAAAATTGCTGAGTCGCATCGTAGATTTATTAATCAGATTGAACACAAAATGGAAGAAAAAATGAGTAGAACAATGGAATTAAATACGATTAAAGTACAAGCTTTAAAAGAACTAGGGTACACTGAGATTAATGAATCAAATGCTACCGAAGTATTTGAAAAAATTGCTGAGATTCAATCACGTAAAGTATCATAAAAATACAAGCGATTATACTTGTATTTTTTAGTTAAAATGATATATATACCCTACTATTTTATAGTATAGAAAAACGTCAAATATATACCAAATAGATCATTCAATCAACATAATATTTTCATATTCGACTCCCCTATTATAAAAATGAAAACAAAAAGAGAGTAGAGTAGTACTTATAATTCATTCGTAATTTATTCACTACATATTTTAAACATTTTTTTGAACTTAAATTGAACAATCATACATTTTGTTTTACTACAATACACCATGATAAAAAAAGCCATGTTTACATGTTTGGAATAGACTTGTTAAAAATGGATATCATAATAGCTAGAATAGCAATTGCCCATATAGCAATCACAGCTAAACCAATTATTGTTGCGCCATATTTCTTTAAAAATTGTTCTGTTACCATATATTCTTTCTCCTTTTTATAACTTTCTATAATGTATATTATGTTAACTAATATATTATTCTTTGTTAATCTCTTTTAAATATTGATAAATCTTTTTTCTAGATATGACAGTAAATGGACTATTTAATAATTCATAAGGGCTTTCTGTAGAACATCTAGGTAGTTCATCATGTGATAACAATTCTTTAATATCTGCATATACTTTATTTGTTTTACATGATATGTAGCTTCATATAATGTTACAAAATTATCATACGTTAATATATTATCATTCTCATCTGTTTCTTTTGTCATATATTTAAATAATTCTGCATAATCCTTACGATTAAACTTTTCACACATACAACTATATCTAAGTTCTAAATTATCAACTGAGTTTCAAGATATCTCTAAACCATTATAACATAAATACCACAATTTTTGAATCAATATCTCAAAATCTGAAAAATATCTATCTTCCCTACTCTTCCGATTATCAAATGAATAGAGATTCAAAATATATTTATTACTAATATCTAAATTAGCAAATACAAAAGTGGATGTATTTTTATAATAAATATTTATTTATTAAAATATGATTATTTTTCTGTTTTTAAAAGTAACAATGGAAGGATTAAAGATTGATTAAATATAATGACAGTTTTTATGTTTAAAATATTATTTTGAATTTTCAAATTGTAATATTATAGTTTCTGATATTTTGAAAAAGCTATAATTATAGTATGTTATAAATGTATTAAAAAATACAAATTTTTTATAAAAAATTGTATAGAAAAAAAATATTTGTTAATGCTATTAATGGGTGATAAAAATGAAAAAGAATAACGCAAAACAATCTAAGAATGCACAAGTAACAAATAAAAATAATAATAATGTTACGAATAAAACTAACAATAATGTTACAAACTGTCATTCTAAGGATTCAAACAATTCTAATAACGTAACTGATAGTATCGGTTTCGATGATGAAGAATCTCACTCGTTTCGTTTAGATGAAAACGATGAACATTCTTTTGAACTCAGATAATTGAGGTTTCAACCCAAGAAGAGAGACAATTTAAAGTCTCTTTTTATTTAAATATAAAATGATTAATTAATATAAAGAAAATACCAATCAAGAAATAAATGATTGTGATTCCTTTATTTTTATATCTCCAAGATGTAGGAAATAGTTCAAATAAGGCAATATGAAACATGATTCCAGCTATGATTGCAAACAAGTAACCCATAATTTGCTCTGTAATAAGAGGTTTTAAAAATAAATAAGTAATAATGGCGCCAAATAATTCTGATAAGCCAGAAATAAACGTATACCAAAATGCCTTTTTTTTACTACCAGTTGCATAATAAATTGGAATTGATATACTAATACCTTCTGGAATATTATGAAGTGCTATTGCTATTGTTAAAGAAATTCCTAAATGAATATCTGTATTTCCTGCCATAAATGTAGCCATACCTTCTGGAAGGTTATGCGCGATAATTGCTAGCATAGAAATAATTCCGACACGAAATAGTCCATTTTCTTCTTTTCCTTCTGGTAAATACTTATCAATTAAAAAAGAAAATAAAATACCAATATTCATTGCTATCAAAATTATTACAATGCATGGAAACAAATAAAAACTTCTTGATAACATTTTATAAGATTCAGGTAGCAAATCTATAAA
This sequence comes from uncultured Caryophanales bacterium, assembly GCA_948433085.1. Classification (GTDB taxonomy): domain Bacteria; phylum Bacillota_I; class Bacilli_A; order RF39; family UBA660; genus UBA5026. The sequence goes on along the minus strand of CAOJDP010000005.1, from coordinate 10,389 downwards.
AGATACTGTAAGCATAACAGCTGATGCAAAACTAAGGGAACCTATAATAATTCTTTTTGTTTTTTTAGGAAATAAAATAAAAATACATCCAATTACTGTAGATAGACCTGCAATTGTAGTTAAAAGAAATGCATATAGAACTTGTTTGTCCATACAACTCACCTATGTAAGTATATGTAAATATATATTTATAAATTCTGTTAAATGCTGCAAAGAAAAAAGAAGTTTTATTAAAAAATTGCTTTTTTAATACGCCTTAAGATGATATAGATCTAAAACATGTAGTCAATTCGTGCATTTCTTTTTGCAGTTTTAATACCATTTAAGATGACATAGATTTAAAACCATGTAAGAAAAGCTCGTAATGAAAAAGTAGTTTTAATACCATTTAAGATGACATAGATTTAAAACTTCGTAAAGGTAATCTATTCCAGGTAAAAAGTTTTAATACCATTTAAGATGACATAGATTTAAAACTCAACTGTTATCTTTTTAGCATCAATATCAGTTTTAATACCATTTAAGATGACATAGATTTAAAACTTAGATTTAAGATGGTTATTGAAATTATCGGTTTTAATACCATTTAAGATGACATAGATTTAAAACTGGTCATCAGCATTAACTCCTGAACAACAAGTTTTAATACCATTTAAGATGACATAGATTTAAAACGTCAAATCAATTTTAAATCTAAAATTCATAAGTAATAGAGAATACCTATATTTATCTTAAATGGAAATCTACAACATCTATTATAACTCAAATTCATCCAAATTTTCATCAATTAATAATTTATTTTCATAATCAATCTTGGGACCATAAGGTTGAGAATCAATCAACAATAATCTTACCTCATTATATACAGAATATTTATATAATTCTATTAATTCTTCCTTTGTTAAATATTGTTTTAAATTGACAAAAATAAGTAGATCATTATGTTCTAATACTGTATTAATATCTATAATTAACAGTAAATTATTTATTAACTTGTTTTTTGAACAAATATGAATCTTTAATAATTTAATAAAAGATTCCATATTTAATTCTTCACAAAATGCTAATGGCAAATCCAATTTTTCCAGAATTTTCACAAAACATTTGCAAATCTTTTGAAATTCTTTATTGATGTACTCTGTCTCTTGACTTTCCATACTACTAATTATTTGTTTTACAATATAATTATTCATTTTAGTAGAATCAAAATTAAATGAAAAATAATTAATAATAACTTTAATCAATAAGTGCTTAAATTCATTTCCATTATCCTCTAAAAATTGAATATTTTCAACATATAAGCTATTTTCTAATTGCGTTAAATCATTGATTATACGGTAAAAATAATCTTTATTTTCTATCTCTAATGTAGATACACATCCATTTTTAAAGACAATGTCGTGATTAAAATAACGCATACATAATTTCATAATATAATTAATCGCTCCTCGTTATTTATAATTTTTGTATTGGACTCCCCTACTATATATTCAATATTTGCATATTGTTTTTCGGTAATTGTTAAAAGTTGAATGAATCCCTTTTTAGGAGAATTTTTTTTCACACGATTTAATAATAAATTTGCTTGCTGAGAATTTAAAACAATCTTTGAATATACTGATTCCTGCATCATAATAAATCCTTCATTCATCAAAAATTTCCGAAATAACATATAATTTCTTTTGTCCTTAGCATATACATTGGGTAAATCAAAAAATACAATTGTACGCATAACTCTATCCCTCATAAATAAAACCTTCATATTCTTTTTTTGTTGTTAAAACATCTACAACATTCTTCACGTATAATTTTATTATATCTTTTAGTGTATATTGTTTCCCTTTATATTGAAACGTATTATTGAATATATTTACAATGTCCATTTTGTATTCTTGATTCAATTCCCTAGTTTGATTGTAAAAAACAAAGGAATCGATAATAGGTCGAAACGGTTCCATTAAATCGCAACTTAAGTTAAATTCATTGAACTCATTTTTGTGATGAATTCCAAGTTGAGTTAAAAGTCCAAGGCTAATAATTTCTTTGTTGATTGTAGATAATAAAATTGCATATCCATAATTTAGTGCAGCATTGATAGAATCATCATGATTTCTAATAAAACTAGTGCCAAACAAAGAGTTAAAATAAACTTTAGCAGCATGTCCTTCACGGTTTGTCTTATCCCCTATTTGAACATCTATATAGGAAAGCAATCGCTCTACATTTTTGGATTTTATTTTTTGCAATACCCAAATTTGATTTGTAATTTTATTTATAACAATTTGTTTCCATAATTGATCTTTTTGCTTTTGTGTCCATTTCATTTGCAACATTAACATCTTACTAGAATTATGTCTCATATAAAATGATTTTAATTCTCCAAAAGGATTATGTTTTTCATCACAAAATATAATATTAATTTTATTTTGTGATAATTCTTTTAACAAATAAGAAGAAATTGAAACTGAAATGGAATCTACAAGGATTGTATCAATTTCAGATAAATGAATGTATGATTCTTCTATTCCATTCTTGACTACCAGAAAGCGATTTTGATAATTCAACTTTGCTTGTTTTGTAATGACAACAGTCCTAAAACTCATAATATCTTTCCTTTAAACCAGATATGGAACGATAAAAAATAATCCCATGATTCACATTTTTTCCGCTCAATCTTCCAATGCGGTCACTTAATCCTCCATTCTCAATGAAAGATAAATTTGCATTTCGACTTGTACCATATAAAATAAATAACTCTTTAATAACTCGTTTTTGTTCTTCAAAAGATAAATTTATCTCATTGAATACCGTCTTAATTTTTTCAATTGCACTTGTGTACAGTGGATAATATTCTTGCTTAGAAAGTAGCCATTGTATTATTTCATTCATCTGTGCTTCTATCTTATCCTCTGTTAGCAGTTCCTCTAAATTGTTGGGAACTTTTTTATCATTTAAGACATAATTCAGGGTATATTTCCATTGTTCCATTTTTTTTCGTGGTATTTTTAGCTCAGTGGCATTCGCAATTTCACAGCCTTTAGATTCGGTAGAATACCCCCTTAAATAAACATATTGACCTTTATAAAGAAATAAAGTATTAAAGAAAATTTTATCTTTTATTAATGTACAGGAATCATTTTCCTTTAATTTTAAATGTTCTTTTACATATTCCATAATAATATCTGTATTCTTTTGTGCTTGTTTGTAAATCAGAATAGGAATCCCTACTAATTTATATTGGTTTTGATAATATACAAGAATGGTATAAGCAACTTCAATGTCTTGATAGCCACCATATAATTTTGGATCTAAACCTTTTTTAAGGGAAAGTTTATTTCCTTTTGCTCTTTTAGAATGAATGGTTTCCTTATAAAACTTTCCAGTTTTCATTTCTGTTTTTTTACTAATGATTACATCATTTTGATATAATGTGTTCTTGACTGTTTGATTAAAATCAATCGGATGAAACACAATTTCCCCATTTAAATCATACCTAGGAAACTTGTTATCTAAACTATTTATTACATATCCATAGTTTAGTTCTTTGTAATTTTTATGATTCATCCATTGTGTAGTTAGTTCTTTTAATTGTTCATAATCCATTGCTTCCTTTAAGTAAGAAACTTTGTATTCTCCTAAGACTGCTGCTAGATAAGCATCATGTGCATGATGAAAATTATTGATTTCTCTAAATTTAAATAATTCAAATTTTTCTCTATAATTATGGGATAAACTAGCGGGGATATATATCAGTTTAGAATCTGGATGATACTTTTGAATAATATTGGCTACATTTTTTGTAATCTGTCTTGTTTCTACTAATTGTCGATTGATAAATCCCTCAATATCTTCTATTGTGTATTTACTTCTACATAGATTATGATATTTTTTACTCGAAATCAATCCATTTAGTTTTAAGTGATCCCACCATTTTCGCATAGCGTCGTTTCGGAATTTTGATGGTAATACAAAAGCTGCTGCTTTTTCCTGATTTTCTTTTTTTAAGACTAGGGCTTTATTATCAATGGAGTCATCTTTCCAAAGTGTTCTTGGGATAATATGATCAATTTCATAAGAATTTAATTTTTCTATATCCAAAGGCGTTCCTGAATACAAACTTTTTCCTTCTTGGATAAAATATAGAAATAGTTTTTGAGAATCAATAGATTCAAACCGATCCAATTCTTTTTTTAATTGATTATAGTTTGTAATTTGTTGTTTACACTTTGTAAATAAATTTTCTATCCATTTTTTACGATCACTCTTTCGTTCTTTTTTCTCGTCTCCTCTAGCCATTTCTATGGTAATTTGGTTTGGCTCGTAGCCCATAATACTTATAATTTCCTCTACTAGTAATAAAGCTTGATAAATCCCTTTTTTCACTGCTGGAGAAGTTGCAAGTTCACTTACCACTTCATAATTTAATTTTTGTGACATTTCGTTTCCATTGATTTGTGCAATCATATCTTGGAATTTATATTTTCTATTATATAATATTTGCATGAAGTTTTCTTCTGTTGTTTCCATTAAGTCTAAAATAGACTGTTTGGTTATTGCATTAGAATTTTGATAATATTTGGTTATAAGAAGACGTTTTGATAAATTACTCCACCCTTTATATTTCTTTTTTAGTAGACAATTTATTTTAGTTTCGTTCAAGGAATAGTGTGCTTCTATTTTTCGTTTTAAAATTTCTTGATCTTCAAATATAGTAATCCATGAAATCAGTTGTTCTGCATCTTTTTCATCGTATGAAGTTCCTTCAAATATTCCATTTTCTCCAAAAAAATCAATATAAGATTGCATTGTATTTGCAAATTTCATATCAGCAGAATATCCTGTAATGGTAAGATCATCATACATTCTCATTTCAGGCATTTGATATAAGAAGGTTTTAAAACGATTGTCTGTTAAATTGCCACTATTTTTTAAAAAGAAATCCTTATAAATCTTTTGTTGTATTTCAAGTTCTAATTTTCGTCCATTTATTCTAATTTGTTTTAATTCATTTAATACTTTAAATTTAGAATACAAAATAGAAGCCTCTGGCAGTGCTTTTTCTTTTAATAAGTATGTGCATTTCCCTATCATACGTAGAATAAATTCTTCTGCCGATGCATCTAAATCCATTACTTTTTTAAAGTTATATGGCGTAATACAGGCGACATTCTCTTTTTTAATTGCCCATGCATTTGAATTCTTTTTTAGGGTATTTGTTGTATTATTTAATGGACCAACATAATAAGGAATGCGAAATTGTAATAACTGGATTAATTTATATGTATTGTTTTCTTTCTCTTTTAAAAATGGATAATATATTCCTTGGTTTTCTATGATGGAAATAAGTTCACTATAATTTAGTTGATATGGAAATTTTCCATTTTCAATATTAGTAATACGTGGTAAAAATTTACCTGTTTCTATTCTCTTTTTTAATAGAATGCTATTATCGCTGATATCTTCTTTTTCCAAAAAATTGAGAATTTTTTTTGTAAATTCATCGTAGGTAATATGATTGTGGCAGTATTGTTCATAAAGGCAAAGTTTTTGATTTGATTTGAAAACTTGTTTATAGGTTTCTTTTTTTTGCTTTAAAACTGATTTTAAAAGGTTCAGATCTTGTTTATGTGTCTGATAACGCTTTACCATTATTGCAGAAATATTACCCTCATCTTCTCCTTCTAATAGTTTTTTTAAAAATAAGATATCATATAAACTTTTCATTTCTTTTAATATATCGATTTGGTTTCCTATTTCTTTTTCTAATTGTGCAAATTTTTCATCATAATCAGACCCTTTGAAGTTGAGTTTTATATCTGGATCTAGTTCTACGTCAAAAAGTTTAGCAACAGAAAAGTTGTCTCCCAAAATCATTTTTGTAAATTCGGATATAAAATTTTTTGAAAAATAATTTTGTAGTGCTTCTTTTATATAAATTCGCTGCTCATTTTTGTTTTCTAATAGAAGCGCTTCTTCTAGTTTTAAACTGTCTAATAATTCTATCATTTCACTATGATGTTCGATTGTTCCATTTGTTATGTCAATTACATGAAATAATTCATTTATTTTTTCATTCAATTGTAACTGACTGGTATTAAATTTTGCACCTTCGTATAAGAAATTACCACGGTATTTCACAATATGATGAATTGCAAGATAAACCAAACGGATATCTATTTTTTCTGTTGTATGCACAAGTTCATTTCTTAAATGATAGATTGTTGGATATAATTTATAGTATGTTTTCATTTGTTCTTTTTCTTCTTGTGATATTATTGTTGTCTTATTGAAGATATCACATTCATGAAAAAATGCTTCTTTTAATTTTTGATAAAAATTAGGGTCTACTAAATTCATTTCTTTTTGAAATTCCTTTTGTAATAATTGAATTCGTTTTCTTCTTCTATCATACCTTCTTCTCGTGTTACGATAACCTCTTCGCTCAGCTGCAGAAGTTGCTTCATCGAATAATCTAACGCCCCACATTTTTTTTCTTCCCTTTTTCATTACTTTAAAATTTTCTTTTTCCACTACTGCCCATCCAACTGATGTTGTACCAATATCTAGTCCAATGTTGTATTTTTTCAATTGACATACCTCCTACTACTATGGTATTATGTAGTTGTCTTAATACCATTTAAGATGACATAGAGAGTTAAAATAAAGGTTTTACAATTGTATTACCCTAAATACTCATTATGATGAGTGTAGTTGCTTAGGCAACTTTTTTTGTTTCTCCAAGTCATTTAAAAAACTAACAATTGCATTTCCAGTTTTTGCCATATTTTTATTAATTTAATTATACTATATAGAAAGGTATTTGCAAATAGAAAATGATGCATTTGATAAAATAAAATTTTCATAGAGTAAACTTTTATATATACTAAAATGGCTAAAAAAAAGAAGCTCTATGCTTCACTTTAAGCTACTGTCAATCATCCAAAATTCTTTATCATAAAAAGCTAAGAACTCTCCTAACATATTTGCTGTTCCATAATCTTCTTCTTTTTCAAAAGTATGCATTAAATCTTTTGTATATACTTTCATAAAGCCAAAGTCGTTTTGTAACACTTCTAATACTTGTGTTCCATTATAATCCATACTTCTCATGGATTTCATAGTAGAGGTATCTTCTATTTTTTTTAAGGAAGTAATTGGATAACCTCCTAGCATTTTAATCCGTTCTGCGACTTTATCATATTGAACCGCAACCTCTTTGTAGTAATCTTCTAATTTTCTATGCATTCCAAAAAAACTCATCCCCACAATGTTAAAATGCATATTATATAGATTGTTATTTAAAACTTTTAAATTCGCTAAATATTCATTTAAAAATTCTAAGTTTTTCTTTTCGTCCATAATTAATCCCCCATACTATTGTATGAGTGTTTAACTGAAACGTTTCCTTAAACTTCGCATTTCCTCTTTTTCTTTTTTAGAAACTCTTGTAGATTCTACAATCTTTTGAATCGCATGTTTTTTTGTAAATAAATCTAATTGATTACTTTCTAATAAGACTTTCGTTTTTTTAGGGTAATGTACAAAACATACAGAAATTAACCATGCATTTGCCATTCCTACATAATATTCATCGCCTGCTATTGTAGGAATAAGTTGTAAAATAGAATCAATATATTTATCATTTACATAAAAATCAAGTAAAAGGACAAGTCCAAATCTTCGAATCCATAGATTCTCACTTTTCAAATATTGCTGAATGATTACAAAACCCTCATTCAAATGTTTTTTCCATATTTTTAAATTGGCACACGTAATATCATTAATAGCCCAATTCGTATTATAGGTAAGAAATGCATTTAAAGATTTAGTACATTCTTCAAAACTCACTTTCATATAACCTATTACAAGGCCATGAATGACTCTTTCTTCATATGTTGTATGCCCTACTATCTTTAAAAAAGCCTCAGGATGATTCTTGCTAATCGTTTTTGCAATTTCTTTTAAAATTGGGGTCCGAATACCAATGAGTGACTCATTATCTTGAATCAATCTTCCATGAAATTCTTTATACTTTAAATCTTGTAAGGTATAGAGATATTTTACAAATTTCGAATAATTCTTTTGATTCCATTCGCATGTTTCTAAATTCATTTTAAATATCCCAAAAAACTTTCTCCAATCGTAGGCATTTCCACATTAAAGTTATCAGCAATCGTTGCGCCCAATGAGGCAAAGGTTTTTAAGGTTGGAAGCCCTCTTGGAGTTTGGATTCCTTTGTAATAAATGAAGACAGGAACATTTTCTCTTGTATGATCAGTTCCTTTATAAGTAGGGTCGTTTCCATGGTCAGCTGTAAAGAGTAACAAATCGTCATCTTTTAAGGCTTCTATAAATTTAGGCACATAAGCATCTAAAGTCTGTAAGGCTTCCGCATACCCAACTGGATTTCTTCTATGCCCGTATTTTGAATCAAAATCATTTAAATTTGCAAAACATAAGCCTGTAAACTCTTTCTGCATTGTTTTTAAAATTATTTCCATTCCGTCTAGATTGTCTTTTGTTTTGATACTTTCTGTAATCCCGCAGTTATTGAAAATATCTGCTATTTTTCCAATAGAAATAACGTCATACTCATTATTTTTAAGGGAATCTAAAACGGTTGGTTTGACAGGATCTAAGGCATAATCATGTCGATTTGGTGTTCTTGTAAAATTTCCAGGAGTCCCCACAAATGGTCGAGCAATGATACGTCCTACTTTCCATTCTTCTTTTAAAGTAAGTTCTCTTGCGATTTCACAGATATGATATAATTCTTTTAAAGGAAGGATTTCTTCATGAGCAGCAATTTGTAAAACGGAATCGGCTGAGGTATAGACAATGATGTTTCCTGTTTCCATATGTTCTTTCCCTAAGCGCTCGATAATTTCTGTCCCGCTTGCATTGCAATTACCCAAGATACCTTTGCCTGTTCTTTTTGATAATTCTTCTATTAATTCATTTGGAAAACCCGTTTCGGTAAATGTTTTAAATGGGATTTTTGTCTCGATTCCCATCATTTCTAAATGACCTGTTAAGGTATCTTTTCCGTTGCTGATTTCCTCTGCTTTTGTGTAATAAGCAATCGTTGGTTCATTGATATTATTGAGCAAGTTATTTAACCCCATTTCTTCAAAATGTGGTAATCTTGCATGAATGCTTTCTAAGGCATGTTTTATCGTATTGGTACCCTCATCTCCAAATTGATCTGCGTCTTTTGCAGCGCCTATTCCTACAGAGTCCATTACGACTAAAAATATTCTTTTAAATTTCATATTTCTCTTCCTTTCTAATCTCCATGTGGATGAAATTTAGTATAGTTTTCTTGTAATTGTTGGTTTGATATGTGTGTATATACTTGTGTTGTTGAAATATCGGAATGACCTAATAACTCTTGTATGCTTCTTAAATCGGCACCATTTTCTAATAAATGGGTTGCGAAGGAATGTCTTAGGGTGTGTGGTGAAAAGTCTGTTTTGATTCCTTGTTGTATACCTAATTGTTTTATGATTTTGAAGAATGCTTGTCTTGTCATTCTATCTCCCCTACTACTTAAAAATAAAATATCTGTTTCTTTTTTTTTCAGCAAGAATGGTCTATATTGGTCTATATAAACTTTCAAATAGTAAGTAGCGTAATCTCCGATTGGAACAATTCTTTCTTTGGCCCCTTTTCCAAATATTCTTACTGTTTGCATTTCTAAATTCACATCATGAATTTGTAGTGATATCAATTCTGAAATACGCAATCCTGATGCATACATAAGTTCTAACATTGCCTTATTACGATATTGATAGTGGTTGTTGAGAGGAATGTCCAACAGTCTTTCTACTTCCTCTTTAGAAAGTACTTTTGGAAGTGTTTTTGGTAATTTAGGCATGTCCAAATCATCCAATGGATTTTTTTGTAATAATTCTTCTTTCTCTAAAAATTTATAGAAACTTCTTAAGACAGTCATGTAATGGGCAATTGTACGAGCACTATCTGTCTTTTTTCTTTTTATTAGAAATTCCATAATCTCTTCTTTTGTTACATTGTTTAATTTTTTTTGAATTGTTTTTTCAAATTCATGTAGTTGTAAATCATAGGACATTACTGTATTTTTGCTATATTTACGATCAATTAGAAGATAGTTTAGAAAGTCAATGCCATCGGAATCTATTACATGTAAATTCATATCATCACTACCATTCTTTTTTTATTATACAACAAATTATGATTTTTACATATATACAAATGAATTTTTTCTGATCTTTACATAATTTTGAAAACTTATTTTCTAAAACAAAAATGTGTGTTATAATAGCCTTCCATATTGTGAAATGAGAAAGATTATGTTAAATTAACGCGTTGTGCTAGTTAAATTATAAAAATAGAAAAATCATTCAAAAT